>JAZUBE010000063.1:0-7634 GCA_045638325.1 Eubacteriales bacterium | reverse complement strand
TCACAGAACGACATGGCTACGATCCGACTTCCTTACCCTGTCTGAGACTTTTCACCTCTGTACCGAAAAGAGCGATACCCGCCTCATAAGTCTCCTCGACAAAATAATCGTGACGTGCCTTGCGGTTCAGCGCAAGGACTTTTTTATTTTTCTCAGCCATACGCTGTCCCCTTTCACATCCAAATATTCACTGCACCATATATTATACCATTATCTTTGAAAAAATCAAGTGGTGTACGGTGTAAAATATCATTGTTTCATGTCAGTACTGGTCGTATTGACATTGAGAATACTATTTGATATAATTTAAAGTGAATAATCCCGAAAAATTCAAACGGAGAAATAGTATGCTTTGTTCAAAAAATGCACTTCGCCGCATCACCGCAGTATCATGTGCTCTTCTGATACTTTTGTCTGTCGGATGCGGTAAAGATAAAAAAGATAACAAGAATGGTGTCACAGAAGCAAGCGTCTCCTCTGTCGTTTCATCTGAGATATCAGATACTTCTTCCATGGAAACGGGTAAGCAAGATACAGCCGTTTCTTCCGATAGTGAGCCCGTCACAACCGAGCTTGTCAGTACTCCCGTGGCTCTTGAACCCGATGATCTTGATGTAAATGTTTTTGATTCACTTCATCCCTCGTATCAGGCTATACTTATCGACTACAGAGCCATGGTTCAGGCTGTGGTAAACGATGATATGACCGACAACGGTGACGGAACCTTTACATCTCCTCACTACCCATATCCTCTCATGTCATACTCAATGACTGAGATCCACTCAAAGGTTAAAGAACTTTCAGTTAATTCCTTCGGTTATGCTGTAAGAGATATAAACAATGACGGCATCACAGAGCTTCTTCTTATATGTGACAATTATGCTATCATTGAGCTTTATACTCTCGTAAATAACGAAGCGAAGCTTTCCATGTTCTTCTGGCCGGGATTTACCGGTACGATATCCTCCGACGGAAAGCTGTACTCGGAAATGCTCGCATCCTCTACAAACATGACCTACTATGCCATTGAAGCCCTCAATGCAGAAAAAGGAATCTTTGAGGCTGTGAAAAGACTTGGTCGGTTTATTGCCGTTGATCCTGCCGACGTATTCTACGTTGAAGCAAAGGGAGAAGATGAGCTTGACATCACAAAAGAACAGTTTGACGCTTTCGTTGCACTGTTCCCGGAAATCCCCAAATTCGGTGAACCTTCCGACGGCACATCCGATCTTCTTGAATTCATACCAATCAGTATCGAAAAATAACACTTTCCCCTATGTATGACCATACATAGGGGAATTATTGTGCCTTCTGATCTCCGTAAAATTCATTTGCATTTTCAATGAATTTTCGGACATCATATTGTTTTTTCTGAAAATATGATATAAAATAATTGTGGTACACATCATACGTTACGAGATCAGAAAGGAGAGCTATCATGAAAAAGTTAACTTTAATTTTGGCGTTTTGTATGATTACAGGGATTTTTGCTTCCTGTGGCAATCCGGTAAAAAATGAGACCGGTAACAAAGCAGCCGAAGGCTCTGCCCTATATACGGAAGTTGCAAATGCTAATTCCGATGCATTTGTTCTTACCAAAGAAAAGATCTCCCACACTCTTGACGAATTATATAACTCCGTATCAGCCGGTACAGTTCCGGAGTATATGTCCCTCGAATAT
This sequence comes from Eubacteriales bacterium, assembly GCA_045638325.1. Lineage (GTDB taxonomy): Bacteria > Bacillota > Clostridia > Oscillospirales > CAG-272 > UMGS1312. The sequence goes on along the minus strand of JAZUBE010000063.1, from coordinate 5,953 downwards.
GTAAAAAGTCTTACTACTGATAATTATGTTGAGTACAAGAGAAGCTATTCCGAATATGAGAAAAAGGCGTATGCTTCACTTGATAAGCTCACCGGGGAATTACCCGATAAATGTATACTAAGCCACCGCCCCGAATGGATCCAGAGTGCTCCTCATGAAGTAAGGCGATACATTATAACCGACCCTTCAACAATCCCCGAGGATGCGGGTGAAGATCTCGTTTTATTTCTTGAATACACGTATTATGAAGCCCGTTACGGTACTAGTGATTTCGATCATTATTATGATGAGGACATGGATGCTCTCAAAGAAAAATATTCGGATATTGATTTAGTGGTGATAGATCGCGGACTGAAGTGGCTGTATCTTGATGTACAAAACTGTACCGCCGAAATAATTGATATATTCCCCGGTTACAGCGAAGTTCACAGAGCTTATCTTGACATTTTCGACAAAAAAATGGCACAAGAATACGAGAAAACCGTAAGTGAAAATACAGAAACAGAATAACTGTGCATCCCCTGCCAAAAGGCAGGGGAATTTTTTCAAAAAATCATGTAAATCTATTGCGTTTGGTGACATTTTATAGTATCATAATGTTATGCATGAAATCAATGAAAGGATCATATATATGTCACTTACAACAGTTAATTTCGGTTCATGGGCACTGGGTAAGAATGTCTCCTTCAGAGCAGTTATTCCCGACGGTGCCACTGATGATATTCCAACTATGTATCTTCTTCACGGTCTCAGTGATGACAGCTCATGCTGGAGCCGTTATTCTAGGATCGAGCAGTATGCTGAAGCTCACGGAATGGCAGTAATAATGCCTGAGGGAGATCGCAGCTTCTACGAGGATATGGCTTACGGTCAGGCATTCTACACCCACGTATCAAAGGAAGTAATTGAGCGTTCAAGAAAAATGTTCAAACTCTCCGACAAGCGTGAAAAGACCTTTATTACAGGACTTTCCATGGGTGGATACGGTGCTTTCAAGATCGCCATGAGAAACCCCGATATGTTCGCAGGCGCCTGTGCAATGTCCGGTGTTCTTGATATTGCAACTCATGTAGAAAAAGGGGATTGGGACGGAGATATGCGTCTTATTTTCGGTGATGACCGCAAGACCTCCGTTCGTGGAAGTGATGCTGATCTTTTCGCTCTTGCTGAGAAAATGAAGGACTGTCCCAATGCTCCGAAGCTTCTCCAGATGTGCGGAAACGAAGATTTCCTCTGGGAAGATAACATCAGATTCAGAGATCACGCACTTTCACTCGGACTTGATTACACATGGGAAGAACATCCCGGTAGTCATACATGGGATTTCTGGGACAAGCATGTGCAGACAGCTCTCAAAGTTTTCAGTGAGATGGCAAAATAAACTGTAATTTAATCTTATATAGATAAGGACGGCACTGACAATGCAATACATAATTGACACAGCCCGCATTGAAGCAATAAAGAAATGCGCAGAATTCTACCCCATCGATGGCGTTACCACAAACCCCACCATTATTTCCAAGGAGCGCACAAGCTTCACCTCTCTTATTAAAGAGATCCGTGATATCATCGGTCCCGACAAGATGCTTCACATCCAGACAACTGAGGCTGAGGCTGATCTTATCGTTAAAGAAGCCATTGCCCTTCAGGGTGTTGTCGGAGGAGACTTTTACATCAAGATTCCCGTATCTCCCGAAGGTCTCAAGGCTACCATGATCCTCTCAAAAATGGGTATCAAGGTCACAATGACTGCTATTTTCACACAGCAGCAGGCTCTTATTGCCGCAAAGGCGGGTGCTGCTTATGTGGCTCCCTACATCAACAGACTTGACAGTATCGTATCAGACGGTGTTCACGTTGTTGAGGAGATCGTGCAGATGTTCCGTGCACATAATCTTTCCACAAAGGTTCTTGCTGCAAGCTTCAAAAATGCAGAGCAGATCCACAAGGTTGCAATGGTAGGCGGACATGCTGTTACCATCAGCCCCGACCTCTTCGAGAAGCTCGTATATCATCCTCTCACTCTTTATGCTATTGACGATTTCGATGCAGACTGGAAAGGTGTGTACGGCGATAAAAAGATCCTTGAACTTATTGAAAATAAGGAATAATAGCTTAATAAATAAAACGAGGTACAGCCTTTCGGCTGTACCTCTCTTTTTATTTTTCAAGGCTCCATTTTGTTTGAAGGATAGATGTCCAGTCATCGAGGGGACGGCACTGATAGTACACTGTGAGGAGCGATCCGTCAGACAGCTCTACAGTTGCAGGATATCCGAGATCATTGTACGGAATATCTGCATTGAGCTCGTAATCCTCCGCCCATGTCTTACCACCGTCATAGCTGACAGCAGCTCTCTCGGACTTCTTATTTCCGTTACGGCAACCGTAGGAAAGGATAACTGCGCCTGATGAATGAACCATCAGATGCGGAGGGGATCCGTCAACACCGATACATTCGGGAACTGTCCATGTATATCCACCGTCATCGGAGAATGTAGTATACACGGTAAAATCAGGCTGTACAGGACGATTATGCACACGGATCGCACCAATAAGTCTGCCATCCGGAAGCTGTACCACATGAGGCTCATGCATCATATCGGTATTTGCATCATCGGGAATCGGCACAATACCGCGGAGAGTCCATGTATATCCACCGTCTGCGGAATGATAGTATCCGATACGGTCGATGTTCTCGGGATTCTCATCTATGCAGATTCTTCCCATAAAGATAGGACATCCGTCAATACCGACACTTGCGCCGTGAGGTGCGGTCATAGGAACTGGAATGTTCTCACTCCATGTAACACCGTAATCATCGGAGATCTTGACATAGTTACCCTCAACAAGCTTTTCAGGTTCAAGCAGAGGAACTACCTTGCCCATACCGAAGATAGTCTCTTTTCTGGGAGCCTTCATCCAGTCGCAATTAAGAACGTGCGACCAGAGTCCGGCATCTTTCTGGTTAAAGAAAGACATAATAAGGCGTCCGTTACCAAGATATGTGATACCTGCATCACGGTCGTCGAGGTAGGAATCGTTCACAACGATGGGACAGGTCCATGTTTCACCCTCGTTGAAAGAAAGCCACATACAGTTTTTTCCCGCAGGGTCAACGTGCTCTATGCGAAGTGCAGATGCAGTACAGTACAGTACACCGCGGTCGTCCTTACATACAGAAGGCCATCCACAATAATTGAACACAGTACCTGTACGTCTGCTGACTGTTCCCTGTTTTATTTTAGGTTTAATTACTTTCATACGTCTTACTTATCTCCCAGAGACCACTTTGTCTGAAGAATAGAGCAGAAATTATCATCTTCCCAAGCCTGATAGTAAACTGTCAGGAGAGAACCGTCCTTCAGCTCAACAGTTGCGGGATATCCGTGATCACAGAAAGGAACTTTGGGATGGATAACGTAATCCTCAGTCCAGGTCTCACCGCCGTCATAGCTTACGCAGGCACGCTCGGAAGAATTCTCGGGACCACCTCTGCGGGAATAAGAGCAGATAACAGCGCCGGATGAATGGAGAAGGAGGTGCGGAGGTGAACCATTGACCTCAAGACACTGGGGCATAGACCAAGTATATCCGCCGTCGTCGGAGAATGTGGTGTATACTGTGAAATCGGGCTGTACGGGACGGCAGTGGCAACGGATAGCTCCAAGAAGTCTTCCGTTCGGAAGCTGTACAATGTGAGGCTCGTGGAAATGATCGGGGACAAGATCCTCGGGAACGGGTACTGTTCCGCGAAGAGTCCATGTCATACCGTCATCATCAGAATGATATGCTGCAATAGACTTATAGTTCTGTGTACCGTTATCAAACTGAACCTTACCGAGATAGATAAGTGTTCCGTCGTTCATTACGTTAGGACCATGAGGACAGCTCATGGGAGTCTCAACGGGATCGGACCAGGTTACACCGTAGTCTTTTGAGAGCTTTACGTAGTTAGCGTTCTGAAGCTCATCCTCGGGAAGAGTGTCAAGCACACGTCCGAGTGCAAGGATCATCTCCTTATCAGCGGGATGGAGATAATCAGTCTTCTCATACCACTTATAGTGATCTTCACTGCCGCAGCTGAACCAGCTCATAATGAGCTTACCGTCACCGATGTAGGTGATACCTGCATCACGGTCATCACGGTAGGAATCGTTTACGATCATGGGAGGAGTCCATGTCTCACCCTCGTTGAAGGAAAGCCACATGCAGTTCTTTCCGGAGGGATCAACATGCTGGATTCTCATAGAGGATGCGGTACAGTAAAGTACACCACGGTCATCCTTACAAACGGTAGGCCAACCGTTATATTTGAATATTGTATTGGGAACACGATGAACGATTCCGTGTTTCACTTCGGGAAATATCTCTTTCATTTTTTACTCCTTTATGATTAGGATATTTTTTATTATTTGATTATTTGTCTTCAAGCTTCCACTTGGTATAGAGGAAGGAGCAAGGGCCGTCACCGGGATAAGGCTGATAGTAAACGGAAAGAAGTGATCCATCGGACAGCTCTACGGTTGAGGGATATCCGTGGTCATACTTTGCCTTATCGTTGATGAGGTAATCCTCAGCCCATGTCTCACCGCCGTCGTAGCTTACGCAGGCTCTCTCGTGTTTGTTGTTGTCGTCACCGCGTCTTGAGTAAGAGCAGATAACAGCACCGGATGAGTGAACGAGAAGATGCGGAGGTGATCCGTCAACTCCGATGCACACGGGAGTAGACCATGTAAATCCACCGTCGTCGGAATAGGTGGTGTATACGGTAAAGGAAGGCTCGACAGGACGTCCGTGAACACGCATCGCACCGAGAAGTCTGCCGTTCGGAAGCTGTACAACGTGTGCCTCATGCATCATCCACAGCTCAAGCTCCTCTGCCATAGGAACGATTCCGCGGAGTTGCCATGTGCGTCCGTCATCAGCGGAATGGAATGCGGCGATCTTGTTCTCGTTCTCGCCACACTCGCCACCCCAGATCTTACCGAAGTAGATAAGGGTTCCGTCATTCATCACGTTAGGACCGTGAGGACTGTTCAGAGGCACACGGATATTCTCGCTCCAGCTCACACCATAGTCCTCGGAAACCTTTACGAAGCATCCGGGACGGATATCATTGGGATCAAGATACAGGGGAACCTGACCCATTCCGAGAATAGTTGCCTTCTGAGGCTCCTGAAGCCACTCGTATCCTGCAAATCTTGCGAACTGCTCGGGATCCTTATCGGAGAACCAGCTCATCAGAAGCTTTCCGTCACCCATGTAAACGATACCTGTATCTCTGTCGTCCAGATAGGAATCGTTTACAACGATAGGACAGGTCCACGTCTCACCCTCATCGAATGAGAGATACATACAGTTCTTACCTGCGGGGCAAACATGCTGCAGGCGATAGCTTGAGGCGGTTGCATAGAGCACACCGCGATCATCCTTTGTCACGGTAGGCCAGCCGTTGTAGTTGAACACGTGGCCCGTGACACGGTGGATCACACCGTCTTTTGTTTCGGGAAAGATCTCACGCATGATCTTATCTCCTTTATGTCAATTAATAATTTACAATGATTACTGCATCCCCTGCTGCATGTACATCTGCAGGGATAACAAACTCTGCACCGTTATCGGTAACGGTAAACTCTACAGCCTCACCGTTTACGGTTACGGAGGAAGCACCGCCAACGAGAACCACACGCATGGGAACAACCTCGCCCATACCGGGGATCACGGGATCGGATTCCTTGTAGGTCTCAGCGGGTCTCTTATCACGTCCGGTGTAGGAACCCTCTCTCTTACCTACGGTAAGGGTATATCCCTTATCGGTAGAATCGGAGATGGTAAACTTAGTCATAGCAAAGCCACCGTTCTCATAGTCGTAGGTGTATCCGTCATCCTCATAAAGCTCGTTCTCGCCATCAACACCGGGATATACACGAAGGATGTACAAGTCGGAGGC
>JAZUBE010000062.1:0-2020 GCA_045638325.1 Eubacteriales bacterium | reverse complement strand
ATGACAGGTCACTATTTTGCATACGGCATCTACTTTGACCTTGTTGCTGATAAGAAGGAAAAGAAAAAGATTGCCGAAGTTGTAAAGAAAATTACCGACCACATCATCGACCACAACTTCCACCTCACGGACGTTGACGGAATTCCGACAACGTGGGCAAACTGGGAGCCAGACCTCCTCAATAACGATGACAGATGGTACTATGAGCGCGGAACGAACTCTCTCGAGATTCTCTCCTTCCTCAAGACAACCTATCACGTTACGGGTGATGAGAAGTACGAGAAGGTTTACGAAATGCTTCTTAAAAAGCACCACTATGCTATGAACTGCATTCAGTATAAGTGCGAGGACGGTCATATCGCACACATCGATGACCAGCTCGACTTTGTAAATATCTATCCGCTTCTCGTTTATACCGATAACGAGGCACACAAGGCTATCTACAAGATGGGTCTTACACACCATTGGGCATACGAGCGTGTTGAGCGTTCACCGTTCTTCAATATCGTTTACGGCGCACTTACCAATAACTACTGCGATATCGAGGAGGCTGCAAAGTCACTTTCAGAGATGAATCTCGACTTCGTAAGATGGCCCGTTTACAACAGCTACCGTAAGGATATCGTATGGGATACTGAGCAGGAGGCATCAGGTGTTCCCGCACAGCTTAAATATCCCGTAGAGTATTGGTCAAGACTCCTAGTCAACTATGACGGCAATCAGTTTATCTGTGATTCAGGCGCAGAGGAGTTTGTTAAAATCAACACAAAGGGCACAAACAAGACCAGCACTCTTCCCAGCACATCGGATGCAAACGGATTGAGAGCATCGATGCCGTACGTATTCCTTCTTCCCTATTGGATGGGCAGATACTACGGACTTCTCGGTGATTGATAAAAGCTGAACGGAGGTTGCGTTATGCAGACGGTTTTATGCTATATAATGGCACTTATTACAACTGTTTCGGGTATGCTCGACAGTCTGACGGGTATACGTATCGGTAAAAAAGAAATTGACCTCGACGAGTTTGAGCTTGTATGGTCAGATGAATTTGACGGCGATACTCTCAACGAGGAAAACTGGAAGGGTGTCTACGGCAAAACCGAAAAGGCAGTTATGCGCAAGGGCGGTTACATTCACAAGGACCTTGCCGAGGTAAAGGACGGTAACCTTCATATCTATACGAAATATCTTGAAGAGGGTGCGGGCGGCGGCCCTGCGGGTTATTATACATATATGATGTATACGCGCGACCTTTTTGAGCAGAAATACGGATATTTCGAGGTGCGTTGCATCCTGCCGAAGGGCGAAGGTCAATGGGCGGCGTTCTGGATGAATTCCCCGACAATGGAAAATGTTGACGGATCAGCGGCGGACGGTGCGGAAATCGATATTTTTGAATCTCCGAATTACCATAAAAGGCTGTTCAGGGACTACATTTCCTCTAATGTGCATTATGATGGCTACGGTGAGGATATCGTCAGCGGAAAAATGGGAATTTATAAGGCAGATAATCCCTACGAGGAGTACAATACCTACGGACTTGAGTGGAATGAGGAGGAGTATATCTTCTACATTAACGGAGTTCAGACGAAGCGTACGAAATTCGGAATTTCAGAAACACCGCAGTATCTGATTCTTTCCGTAGAGGTCGGCGGAGTAAACGGTACACCCGACCCGAAATCCTGGGCAGGAGATATGAGCAAAAACGATTTTATCCCCTCCGACTTCATAGTCGATTATGTAAGAGCATATCAATATAAATAAGCAAAAGGCTGGCAGATTTCTCTGTCAGCCTTTATTGTATGTTGAAATTTAAGCCTTGACCGTCTCTTTTTCCTTCGCTCCGATTTCCTTTTTATCGAAGAAGGATGTGAAGTTGATGATGAACAGCAGTGCATAAGCAACCCACATCGGCAGGTTTTCGATGAATGCGCTCTTTCCGACCGTTACGAGAAGGACGAGCATAAGAATGAGCACTGCAACGAAAATGACTGTTGCTGTCATATATTTTTTATCC
>JAZUBE010000061.1:0-7518 GCA_045638325.1 Eubacteriales bacterium | reverse complement strand
GCTTGGCCTCCGACTTAAAAGGAGGAATATACAATGAAAAAAGTTTTATACCTCACACATAGGAGAATAAAATTCAGTCTGTCCGGCGTGTAAGCCGACAGGTAGTAGGCTTGCACGTTTCATGTTTTTTCTGACACAAACTGTATTATTTGATTATGAACCCTTGTTTGTTTCTTTTGCAAATGATATATCAGGATATTCGTGGGGTATCTCAATAGCTGATCATCCCAGCAGTATAAGCATGGCGCAAATTAACACTGCAAAATTTACAGATGACAGAGAAATATTATAAGATATATGACTCAAAGCAATTCATATCCTCACAAATATTATAGTCCTGTTGATTTGTCAAAAGGAGATGTAAATTACGACGGAATTCTAACTGACAGTGATGTTTCAGCTATCAGTCAATATATGGCTAAATATGATAATCTTTCAGCTGTTCAATTATATCTTGCAGATTATAACAGTGACGGTAAAATAAATTTATCTGATTGCTCAGCTATTTTTCAAGCAATGAATAACTAATAAGGAGGTTTTATAATATGCTTAAAAAACTGATATGCACATTAACATGCTCTATCCTTTTTTTGAATATTCCATTATATTCAGTAGCAAATGATGCAGTCTCTCAGCCATGTGTAGTCAGATATTACAGTGACAAAGATAAAAACAATGAGATAAATATATTTGATTTGGTTGACAGAAACAGCGAGGTCTATTACGATATTATCTGCGCTGACGGATTTGTTTGCCGTAGTGCATCTGTGTGTGCCGATTATGCAGACAATGAAAAAATAATTTTCGGAAACTCAGAGATTTCCGAAATCATACCCGAATACGGTATGACCGGTGATGTCAATTTAAGCGAAAGTGTTAATCTTGACGATGTATCAATGATATTAAAGCATATTGCTGGATATACTTTTGCCGGGAAATATAACGGCAGAGTTTCCGATTTTAACGGAGATGGAAAAATAAATCTCTCAGATTGTTCCCAAATGCTGAAGAAAATTGCAAAATGGGATAATGCAGATCCGTATTGTGGTGTGTCAGATGATTTCAGGATGTATTGTAATGTAGATAATTCTGTTTCTGTTGTTATTCAGCATGACGCTATAAACAAAATGACCGGAAAAAGAAGCATTTCAGTTATAACTGATTCGGGTGAGCTTGAAAAATATATAACAGACAGCCCGGACGGATATAAAATGAACAATAACGACAGCGCATATTCATCTGAGTATATAAGAAATACATATGATGACGTGTTTTTCTCTGAAAACGATCTTGTTATATTGGATGTGGAAGCACCGCTTTTCATGAATGAAAAAGGCAACATAATAAAAACAGAACGTAACGGAGAAGACAAACTTAATATTGTTTTTTATAACAATTACGGTGCTTCGGGAACAAAAACATCTGTTGCGCATTGTCTTATTTCAATTTCCAAATCAGTTAATGTTTCAGAAAACAGTATATCGGTTTTAAGAAGATTCACGACCTCTCCGACCTTCGATGATCTTTATGAGTATACCGAAAATATTGAATCTCTTGAATGACAGACTACCATTCATCGCTGATATATACGATCAATTATTCAAAACATTAAATATAAAGGAGAAATGGTCATGAAGAAAATTACGATAGCTTTAGTCATATGTATGCTTATCTGTATTCTCGCTTCCTGCGGACAGCCCGACGATACAAACACCGAAGTCAAAAGTCAGATCTCCAACTCCACATCTGAATCTGTGATTCTTACTAAGAAAAAGATCTCGGAGGCACTCAACAAAATGTATAAGGAGGAGATCTCTGCGGCTTCTGTCGAAAAAACATCTGTAAATGCTGACGGGGTACCGCTGTACCTTGATGAATCTTACGTGAAAACTCTTACCGTAGGTGACTACTCACCTTATTACGATGAATTTGATAAATTTTCCGAAAAGGGTAATGGTGTTATAGAATCTCTTGCTCATGATCTGCCGGAGAAATGTGTACTGCGTCCACCTGTTGATCCGACGAGAAATTCACTTCCTTGGCTTAACACGATTGTGATCCTTGATCCTGATACCGTGTCGGAAGAGGATGCGGAGGATCTTGCTCTCTATATCCGAAATGAGTGTAACAGTGCACATTACGGTAATGACAGCAATGCTGAGACGAAAAAATTTGCAGAACGTTTTGATCACATCGGAACTGTTCTTGTAAGAGTTGACTTCATCGAGTGGATGTATTTCGATCTGAGTGAAAAAACTTTTGAGGAAGTCGAATATTTTGACGGTTACAGCAATGTCAGAAAGCAGTACAAATCTCTTGTTCGTGAGCAGATACAGGGACACATAGATGAGGTTTTGACTGAGGATGAAAAAGTAAAAAGATAACACACATCCCCCGAAAGCTCAGACTTTCGGGGGATAGCTTTATGAGGGTATTCATATATTTAAAAGTATTTTTATAAAACCTTGAAAGACTACTTGCAAAACGCGAAAAAGTGTGGTATAATATCCTTTGCCTGTGTATGCCGTCCTCGGCGTACAAATAAGGCCATACCAGCCGGGGAAGTAGCGGAACCTTGTACCTGCAATCCGCTTAGCAGGGGTGGTATCCCATTGTAAGAGCAAGTGTTGTACTTAGCGCCTTTGTTTCCTGTGTTGAGGAATGGGTCTTGTGCAATTTGCAGCTGTGAACCATGTCAGGTGGGGAACCAAGCAGCATTAAGCAGTGTCGCAGATGTGCCACGAGGTTGCCTGTTCTGAGCAGGAGCATCGGAAAGCGGGTGGAATCCTTCGTCCGAGCTTTGGGTGTATGGTCTTATTTGGACGCCGATCACGGTGGACAGGTATATGTAACCGTGCGTCCGGCGCGGTTTTTTCAAAATAGTAACCAAAACCGAAGGGGTGAGACCTGTGCATCTTGCTTTATACCGTAAATACCGTCCGTCTGTATTCGACGATGTGTGCGGTCAGGAGCATATCACTACCGTTTTGAAATATCAGGCGGCAGAGGGACGGGTATCTCACGCCTATCTTTTTTGCGGATCGAGAGGTACCGGTAAGACTACTTCTGCAAAGATCCTTGCAAAGGCTGTGAACTGCCTCTCACCCGTGGGCGGAAATCCCTGCGGAAAATGCGAGGCTTGTATTGCGATCGACAGCGGTGCTACCACCGATGTGGTGGAAATGGATGCCGCATCAAACAATGGTGTCGATAACATACGTGATCTTCGTGATGAGGTCACTTATGCCCCCGCTATGCTGAAAAGACGTGTGTACATCATCGACGAGGTTCATATGCTTTCGTCAAGTGCTTTTAACGCACTTCTCAAAACTCTTGAGGAGCCCCCGGAGCACGTGCTTTTTATACTTGCTACAACGGAACTTCATAAGCTTCCTGCAACTATAATATCAAGATGTCAGCGTTTCGATTTCAGACGTATCGGCATTGATGATATCAAAAGGCGTCTTCACTATATTGCGGATGCTGAGGGTATAACACTTGAGGATTCAGCCGCAGAAAGGATCGCTCGTATTGCCGAAGGCGGTATGAGAGATGCCGTAAGCCTTTTCGAACTTTGTTCAGGCGGAGGTACTGCTGTTACAGACGAACACGTACACAACACTCTCGGAGTGTCCGGATATACTGCTCTTTGCGATACCGCAAAAGCAGTGGCAAACAGAGACATGAAGACACTTTTCTCGATCATGGCGGATGTTTCGGAAACAAAGGATGTGTCTGTTTTCTGGCAGGAGCTTATTTCCTTCTGGAGAGATATGCTTGTGGCAAAGTATGCCGAGGATTTTAAGTCATACCTTGATATTACCGAAAGCGAGGCGGATATGCTCAGAGAAACTGCGGCGATGTTCCCGCTTGGTGTTCTCGTATATCAGTCCGGTGTGCTTGACGATGCCATGAAGACTATGGTTCGTTCTCCTTCAACAAAAAGGATCACCGCGGAGCTTTCTATCGTGAAAATGTGTCAGCCTGCGGCTGATTCATCTCCCGAGGCGCTTCTTGCACGTATATCCGAACTTGAAGATAAAGTGAAACTACTCAGTGCAGGTGTTGTTCCTGCCGGAAATGATACGAATGCGGGGAAAGATGTTTCTGCCGATGACAAGACCGTAAATCCGGTCCCTGTTCCGGAACCCGAGGCTGAGAAAGAATGTGTCGTGAAAGAAAGTTCGGCGATTGCAGAAAAAGCAGGTGGGTTCTCACCTGTGGATAATATCAGCGCAGTTGTTGAAAAGCTCGGTCAGAAGATTCCGTCAATGGTGCTGTTTTTCAGAGAATCAAATGTAGAAATGTCCGATGACGGCTGTACTGTAAGGGTATTACCCGATAAATCATTCGCATATCAGATGCTTTCAAAAGAGGATACAGTCCGTGCAATTTCTGAGGCGTTCCTTCTTTCGGGTGTATGCGAAAAGCTTCCTTCGGTAATTGTCGAAAAAGTTGGTGAGCAGAAAAAAACAACACCGGCAGACGATTTATTTGACCTTTGACTAAAGTAAACTATGATCGTCTTTGGACGATTCTGAAAATATAATTATAATTCTTTAAGGAGATACTAAAATGAAAGCAAGACTTCCTAAGGGAATGGGTGGCGGACCCACAGATATGAACGGAATGATCCGTCAGGCTCAGAAGATGCAGGAGGAAATGGCTGCACTTCAGGAGGAGCTTGATGCTAAGGAGTATGAGGTTCAGGCAGGTGGCGGTGCTGTTACCGTTAAGATCAACGGTAAGAGTGAGATCACTGCTATCGAGATAGATCCCGAGATCGTAGATCCCGATGATATCGAAACACTGCAGGATATTCTTATTGCCGGTGTAAATGAGGCAATAAAGACTGTCAGCGACACCAATTCAAACGAGATGTCCAAGATTACCGGATCTCTCAGTATGCCCGGACTTTTCTGATAAATGGCTGAATATATTGAGCAGATCGAAAAACTCTCTGACTGCTTCAGGCGAATAGACGGTGTCGGCAGAAAAAGTGCTCTCAGAATGTCTTTTTCTGTGCTCGAAATGAGTGAGGATGAAGTGAGAGAGTTTGCTGAGGCCCTTATTTCCGTAAAAACAGATATTGGATATTGCTCCGTGTGCCGGAATATTTCAGGCGATGAGCTTTGTTCTGTCTGCAGTGATCCTGAGAGAGACCATACACAGATATGTGTTGTCGAGGATTTCAGAGCTGTTGCGGCTGTTGAGCGGGCAAAAGGGTACAGGGGACTTTATCACGTTCTTCACGGAGCTATTTCTCCGATGAAAGGTGTGGGCCCGGATGATCTTACAATAAAGGATCTTCTGGCAAGACTCGGTGACGGGGAAGTGGAAGAGGTTATCCTTGCTACAAATCCCACTGTTGAAGGTGAGACTACTGCAATGTATCTCTCAAGGCTCATAACACCGCTCGGTATTAAAACGAGCCGTATTGCTAACGGTGTTCCCGTCGGCGGAGATCTTGAGTATACCGATGAGCTTACCATGCGCAGAGCTCTTGATGGACGGTACGACCTGTAGTATATTCGAATTTTCTTGTTAACAAAAAAGGTATATTTTTACAGGAAAAATTTTTATAATAATTTTTATGACAAAATGCGATGTCTTTTAAGTTCACTCTGAATTTTAAGCCTTCGCATTTTATGCATCCTGAAACTAATGAAACGGAGGGAAGGATCGCTTGCGATCCGTAAAATATGTTAGAAAGACTTGTCGGAATACTTGAATATCTTAAAAGAAGTCTTACTATTGCAAGAAAAAGCATCTTTTTTAATTTCAAGCAGTACATATACTTCTTTATAGCACTTCTTATTGTGCAGATGTTTTATGGTATCATGACTATCTCTGCTTATAACAACGAGGTGGTAGAACGTGCCTCTGCAACGGAGGTATACGATTATGATGTCATGCTTACCCATCTGAATGAAACCCAGTACGACAGAGTAATGACGTACAGAGGTGAAGTTGTAGAAGCGGCAAAGTATTATAATATCACCGAAGTTGTTGAATCTGAGGACGCAAGCGGTGATAAGTACTATGATGTGCGCATTGAGTTTACCAGGAATGATCCCGAAAAATATCTGAATCAGTTCAAAAAGGATTATTATAATGCCGAGGAGAGTACAGGTGCTCTCATCGAGGGTGCGGGAACTGATAATACATTCTATTTTTATGAATCTCCCCGTCTTCAGATAAACGATAATATTGCTGTTGGACAGGGTGAGTATTATCTTATCTCCGCGATCCTTCTCGGACTTTCAATATTCCTCATGACATCCCTCTATAACATCCGGGTGAACCAGTATAAGTTTACATACGGTGTATATATGACCTACGGTGCGGATTTCAAAAAGCTGTTCAGTACGGCATTCTGGGAGATGTTCATGATCTCCTGTATAACCTTTATTCCTTCCGTTATTTTGTCTACTGTAGTAGTGTATTTCATTTATCTGCCTTCGGGATTTGAGTTTACATTCAGTGCTCTCGTATTCCTGCAGGTATTCATCTTCAGCCTGATCGTAGTGCTGCTTGCGGTATTCTTCCCAATGCGTATTATGGCTATCCGTCAGCCTATGTCTCTGATCGTAACACAGGATAACTCAAACCTTGTTTCATCTCCCAGACATTCGCTCAATATCTTCAAGAAGAAATTCCCCACTAAGTACGAACTGTACTCGGCTTGGCGTTTCCGTAAGCATAGTGCATCACTTCTTGCGACAGCCATCATATTCTGTGCATTCTTTATCATGGGACTCTATCTTGCCGATATCTATACCACAGATCTTGAGTATAAGCGTCCCGACTTCAAGGTGAATCTTGAGGATGCATACTTCTTCAATTACAGCGATGGCGAGGATAAGGATGTCAAGGAGAACGATGCTATAAATTCTCTTTACGGCTTCGATGGAATTGAGGCTGTGCAGGTGGCAGGTAATTCCATAGTTGCTTCGGGGATTGAATCACACATTCTTGTAGATGATTCCCATGTTAAGTTTATGGCATCCGATGTCATCGACTATAACGGTGAGGCGAAGAATGATGTGAACGGTGACAAGCTCCCCGATTCCATGCAGGCATCATTCATGGTTTCCTACAATGCAACAAGCGTTGATCAGATCGGTGTGTTCGAAAAATTCTACACCGTTAAGGGAGACCTTGAATCCATTAAAAATGAAAATACCGTTATTATCGGTGAATCTATCTCAAATATCTCTACATTCAAGTACGATGTCGGTGATACCATCTATGTTGCGGTACGTACCGATGAGGGAAAGAAAGCCATCGATAGCAAGATCACAGGTGATGATCTTCTCCGTGAGCAGATAAAGAAATTTGAGTATGAGTATGAGCCTTTCATCATCGGAGCAATACTTACTGATATTCCTTCAGGTGAGATGCCTATATTCTTCTCGTCGGACAGTTATGAAAAGATCACCGGTGATGGTCCCAAGACAATCAAGCTGGACAGCTTCATCGATCAGTCTCGCGATTCCGAGAAGCTTGATGCACTTG
>JAZUBE010000060.1:0-3918 GCA_045638325.1 Eubacteriales bacterium | reverse complement strand
CCCTCCGTCAGCTTGATGCGACGGTTACCGCACAAAGAGGACTCTCTATATTCGTGTTCAATTACCAGACGGGAGATCTTTATACAGACGGACACATGCCCGATACCCACAGTGAGACTGTGTGCAGAATGGGTGAGCTCGGATTCTCCGTAATAGCGGAGCAGACCGTCACAACAGATCCTCATGAGATAGTCCGTACGGTGGAGAAACTCGGTGAGATGCGTGAGTCACTCCCATATGATATCGACGGGGCTGTGGTGAAGGTGGATATCCTTCGCCAGAGAGAGCTTCTCGGTGAGACAACGAGCACTCCAAGATGGGCGGCAGCTTATAAATATCCTCCCGAGGAAAAGGAGACACATCTCCTTGATATCGCAGTTCAGGTTGGACGTACAGGTGCTGTCACTCCTCTTGCCATCCTTGAACCTGTGAGACTTGCGGGATCAACGGTATCAAAAGCGACACTTCATAATATTGATATCATAAGAGAAAAGGATATCCGTGTAGGAGATACTGTAATCATCCGTAAGGCGGGTGATATCATCCCGGAGGTGGCGCGTCCCGTAAAGGAAAAGCGTACGGGCGAGGAACGGGAGTTCAGCTTTCCCGAGTGTTGTCCCTCCTGTGGGGAGAGACTCGTCTTTGACGGAGAGTCGGATGATAGCGATGACGACGGTGGTCTCGGTACCATCCGTTGCATAAACCCCGACTGCCCCGCACAGCTTGAGAGACGTCTTGCTCATTTTGCATCAAAGGGTGCAATGAACATAGACGGAATGGGCCCTGCGGCGGTTAAACTGATGCTTGATGCAGGACTTCTTCACTCGGCGGCAGATATATATTATCTCCGTGCTGAGGATATCGAGAAGCTCCCCAGAATGGGTAAGACTTCCACGAAAAATCTTCTCCGTGCCATTGAGGATTCAAAGACTGCAGGTGCTGCAAGACTCCTTTTCGCTCTCGGAATACGCCATACGGGAATTGCGGCGGCTGAGTCCGTCATCGGTGAGACAGGCGGTATCGAGGAGCTTTTTGAAACAGATAAAGAGAGACTTTCCGCTATTCTGGATATCGGAGATATTACGGCAGGTGCCATAGTGGAATTCTTCAGCCGTCCCTCCACAAGAGAGCTGATAACAAAGCTCGCAGAGGCAGGAGTGGTGATGAAGTCTGAGGACAAAGGCGTGTCAGATAATTCTCTTGCAGGACTTACCTTCGTTCTTACGGGAACACTTCCCACATATAATAGAGATGAGGCGGGAGAGATGATAAAAGCCCGCGGCGGTAAGGTGTCGTCTTCGGTATCAAAGAAGACATCGTATGTTGTGGCAGGTGAGGCGGCAGGCTCAAAGCTGACGAAGGCAGAGGAGCTTGGTGTTACCGTAATAGATGAGGCGGAGCTTATGAGGCTTCTCGGAATGTGACGAATTCCCCGGTGAAAGGTGTGAGGCAATGAATAAGAAAACGAAAAAATATATCGGTGCGGCAGTAGGCGTGCTCGGAGTTGCGGGTGCACTTGCCGTAGCCACGGAGTTCTTTTTTGATCTGGGATTTGTGAACCGCAGAGGAAGAAATCCCTCCCCCGATATGAGCGTGTGGGATCCCGATGCGGAGCAGAAGACTGCATCTGCGGCTGTCAGAAACATGAGACGTCGCAGATACAAAAACGCAATGGACCCCGAGACTGTAAAGCGCAGGGAATATGCAAACCGCAAGAAGGATGAGGGTCGTGCGTGGATCCTCTCAAAGGATCCCGAAAGATGGAATATTACCTCAGATGACGGTATTCCTCTTGTTGCACACTATATTCCCGCAGAGAATCCCCGTGCGCTTTTCATTCTCGTGCATGGCTACAGATCAAACGGGCTCAGGGATTTTGCCTATATCGCAAAGCCGCTCTTTGAGAAGGGGTACTCTCTCCTTATCCTTGACAACAGAGCCCACGGTGAGAGCGGAGGTAAGTACATCAGCTATGGTGCGCTTGAACGATTTGATGTTATCCTCTGGGCAAATGAGGTGAAACGCAGATTTCCCGGACTTCCCGTAATACTTAACGGAGTATCCATGGGTGCGGCAACGGTGCTGATGGCGGCATCTATGGATCTGCCCGACAATGTGCGCGGAGTTGTGGCAGACAGCGGATACACAAGCCCCTCCGATATCTTCAAGTCAGTTATAAAGCGGATGTACCATCTGCCGGAATTCCCATTTGTTCCTCTTGCGAGAGTTATGAGCAAAAGACGCATCGGAGTTGACTTTGCCGATGTAAGTGCGGAGGAATCGGTGAAGAATACAAAAGTACCGCTTCTTTTTGCACACGGTACGGGCGATACCTTCGTGCCTCACGATATGAGTGAGAAGAATTTTGCAAATGCGCCCAAGGGTATGGCAAGGATGATCCTTGTAGACGGTGCGGAGCATACGCAGAGCTATCTCTTTGATCCTAAGAGATACGGCACCGAGCTTGACAGATTTATCGAGGATTGCCTGAAATAGAAAAACAATGGAGTGACTGATAAGTCACTCCATTGTTTTTATCAGGTTTAATATCTCATCAGCAGAGCAAATCGGGGGATTCTCACTGTCTTTGTCAAGGAGGTTGTCATATCCGATCCCTGCGGCTGAAAGTATGGCTTTTCCCTCAAAGAAATCCGAAAATGCATCATGTAACTCAAAATTATATGATGGCTCGGACAAATAATCCTTCATTGAAAAAAGACAGGAAAATCTTTCATATTCGTCCTTGCAGGTAAAATGCTCGACGGAGCTTTCAAATGAATTTTTCGATATTCTGAAGCTGTAGGTGAACAGTTTGAAGGTGTATGTCCATCCGATAGTTTCAATTGCGGTACCCACAGTGCTTGCGTAGCGCAGATATTTTGGCAAAAATCCACATTTTTTCAGTCGGTCTGCAGTAGGCTTTTCGTCGCTCACATAATCGTAAAACGCATAGACACTGTGCTCGTCGTAGATCCCTTCAATATATTGTGAATGAGGCATCTTTTCCGTATCGACACAAAGTATGGCAATGTATTTATCATATGCCGTAAACGGAGGTTTCAAAAGCTCGGGTAATCTATCAGCTGTTTCGGACTTATAGATATATGGGTATGTGCAGCGTTCTATACTCCATAAAAAATCAACAGAACTGTGATCCGACGAGCAGGTACGTGCGATGATAATATCTCCCGGCTTGTGCTTTGGCTTTGCGATCTTTGCTTTGGGTATATTCATCCTCGGCATTGGTGAGCTAAGCTGTGTGAGGAGCTTATCCATGACTGCAAGCCTGCGTTGAACATCGGCGGCAGTTTTGAACTTTTCCCATTCATCTATTCCCGTATGTGCTTCAAGCAGAGTGATGGCTTTTTCTTTGATATCATCAGTAAGGATTCCGTGACGCCATTGCCAATCTGCCAGAGCAAACCAAAAGTCCGCACAGTCGTTGTCGTTTTCCGTCATGACATCGGCGTATTCCTCGAAGATAAGGCGTGTGCCTTCTTCGATCCCTACAAGTGGATATACCTCATTTGCCATATCACGAACATCGCTTGACGTATCATTTGAATATAGCGCTGTTCCCCAGGATCCCATACATATACCTCGTTTATTACTTCACCACAAACGCCACGGGCATACGCCAGGATTCGTTTGAATAATAGAAGGTTACGCTCGTCATGAGGTATTCACCCTCATAATACATACTGGATGAGCTTCCTCCGTCAAGGTTTGCCGCATTTACAGCACCGTACTCCATCATTACGCCGATGAGATCTGAGGCGGATGCACCGAGATGTCCCGATTTGCCTCGTCCGTCTGTTACAAGCATAAGAACTGAGCCGTCGGCACGCTGACCGATACATGTTCTGGGGTTGAGTCCGCTTCCTGCACCGTTAAGCTCACGGGCGTTGCCGTTTATTA
>JAZUBE010000059.1:0-6084 GCA_045638325.1 Eubacteriales bacterium | reverse complement strand
GCTACGATCCGACTTATGCTTCAACGGTGCCCACATCTCTTTTTGATACAAATTCAAAGAATTTTTGCTCCTGTTCGTACATATCTCCACCGGGCAAAACCCTGCCACCGAATTTATCAAATTCTCTCTTTTTCACTCTCGCCATTCTAACATCAAGAGGGGCATACAAATATATCACCAGATCATATTCCAATCCCACATCAATATTCATATCGCCGTCTACAGCAGAAAAAACAAAGAAGAGATTCTCTTTCATATCCTGCAAAAGCAGCACTTCTGCTTCTTCACGGGTTCTTGAAATCGAATACGGAATTTCCGAAGGTAGAAAATAATAATCTTCTACATCCATATGCTTAAACCCAAGTTTATTTGCAAGAGCAGCGGCAAAGGTGGTTTTTCCGCTTCCGTTAAGTCCACAAACACAGATTCCGTATCCTTTCATAGGTTCATTCATCCCTATAGATTATCGAAGTCTCTCCATCCTTCACCACAACATCCGCAAGTTTTCCATACACGGGAAGTCCCGTGAGGGATGCATCCTTCATGCCCGCAGGAAGCATCGGTTCTGCGGTGATAGTCCTTGTATCGAGATGATACTTCACACCCATCATACCGAATACGAATCCATCGATACAACCGTAGGACACCTCGGGGTACTCTCGCCTGTGAAGATCGGGGGACATAAATCTGCGAAGCCAAAACTCACCGTAGTCGGGTCTGCCGTATTTATAGAATATCTTCGAGAGGTAGGAGCCTACCTCAACACATACCTTCTCTTTGCATTGCTCGTGAAACTTTTCAAGGGTGACTGCCAGCTTACGTTCATCCTTTATGGCATCAAAATGGAGCAGATACTCCGCACCGGGATTTTTCGCATGGGCAAGTGTACCGTCACGGAGCTTGAAGAAGTAATACCTCTGCTCCTTCTCATCCCAGCGGCGATCGATCTCACCCCTTATATCTCTCGCCCAAGCCTTGTAGGGCAATCCACTCTCTCCGCGAAGCTCCAGGATCTCGGCATATGCATCCATCGCCTTAGCTTCAGCCGCAAGGAGATCGATCATCTGAGCCGCATCTCTCCCCTCATTTTCCTCATAAGAGGGAATTCCTCTGACACTGCCCGATCCCTCGGGAATACCGTCGCCGTCAACATCCCACTTCTTTATATACTGATTAACGGTAAGGCGGTAGAAATGCAGAAAATCCTCACTGTCGATGAAGGTGCGGTCTCCCGTAAGCTTATAACTCTCGTAGCATCCCTGGAGAAGATCAAAATTCGCAGGAAGGTTGTACCAGAATTTCTCATCGGAATAGTAATCATCGTGATAAATTCCGTAATATCTGTCCATCTCCCAGAAACAGCAGAAATCCTTACTCTCCGAGATAGACTGTGCAAAACGCATCATCATATTCTTCGTGTGTGATTCAAGTCCCAGAGCATGGGCACCGAACGACTGATGACACATATCACGTATGCAGAATCCATCTCTGTCGGGAAGTGCTGCCTCATACCATTTTCCTATTCTGTCCTCACCGTGATGTGCAAGTGACAGTGCATATTCCTTCGCCCACTTAAAACCTTCGTTCAGCTCTTTATCCGGGCACGTAAAATCAAGTGTTCCAACCATTTTCATCTTATCCTTTCCGTGTTTCCGTCATCGAAATATTTCATTATCTGCCGCACAAGTCCTGTGCTTCTCATGCTGTGCATACCATTTGACACCATTCTTTCAAGAGAATCCTTCCGTGCAACTATAACACACAGCTTTGATGCTCTCGTAATTGCCGTATAGAGAAGGCAACGGTTGAGAAGCATCGGTGCACATGCGTACACGGGAATAACCACAACGGGATACTCCGAACCCTGGCTTTTGTGTACCGTAATTGCATAAGAAAGCTCAAGTTCGTCAAGCTCAGTCATATCATAAACAGAATGTCTGCCGTCAAAATCCACCGTAAGAGTTCCATCGACAGTATCTATCTCCTCAACGATTCCTATATCTCCGTTAAAAATTCCTGTGCCGCGAAGCTCGTCCTTCTCCCATTCGATGGAATAATTATTACGCACCTGCATAACTCTGTCGCCTTCGCGGAAAATAGTACCGCCTCTCACAAATTCCTTTTTATCTCTGTGAGGAGGATTTATCGCATCCTGAAGCATACGGCATATCTCCTCAGTACCTGCGGCACCTTTTTTCGAGGGGGTTATCACCTGGATATTCCCGTTTATGCTTTCGCCGTACGCAGCAGGAAGGCGTCTGACACAAAGGTCGGCAACGGTACTTGCGATATCCGCATCACTACTTCGGTAAAGTATGAAGAAGTCACTTTCTTTATCGCCCGTCACGGGAAGCTCTCCTCCATTTACGGCGTGAGCATTTGTTACGATAAGGCTCTCTCCGGACTGTCTGAATATCTCTGTCAGGCGAACGGTACAAAAACACTCTGATGCTATAAGATCACCAAGCACATTTCCCGCACCGACAGACGGAAGCTGATCTGAATCTCCTATGAGTATCACTCTTGCTCCCGGCTTCACAGCCTTAAGAAAGGATTCCATGAGGAGTGTATCGATCATTGACACCTCATCAAGGATGAACACATCCTCATCAAGAAGATTTTTTTCGTCTCTTATGAATATGTTCTCTTCATCCTCACTGGGAGAAAAATTCGTTTCAAGGAGTCTATGGAGAGTTTTCGCCTCGTGAGAGGTAGCCTCACTCATTCTGTTTGCGGCTCTGCCCGTAGGTGCCGCAAGGGCACACTCCATACCCATGCTCTCAAATATACTGAGAAGGGCTTTTGTAATAGTGGTCTTACCGGTACCGGGGCCACCCGTAAGGATCATTACTCCGTTTTCAAGAGCTGCCGATATCGCCTCTCTCTGCATAGCTGCAAAAGTGATACCCGTAGTCATTTCAAGACGTGTGATAAACTCACCAACATCGTTTCTGTTAACGGTGGGACACATCAAGGAAAGCTCGGTAAGCTTTCTTGCGATCATCCCCTCGGCTCTGTAGTATCTCGGCGAATATATATATGTCACATCATCCGCAACTTCAGCACATAGATGCCCCCGTCTGACAAGCTCTGTTGCAACCTCGGCAATACGTTTTACATCAACACACAGAAGATCCGCGCCATAGGAAACAAGAGTTTTTCCTTCAACGCAGGTGTGACCGCTTCGGCGTGCCTCCTCCTCAAGGATATACATGAGTCCCGCTTCAATACGGTTATCGGAATCCTGCGGAATACCGATATTTTTCGCAAGCTCATCCGCTTTTCTGAATCCAATTCCCTGTATATTCCTGCAAAGTGTGTAGGGATTCTGCTTTATTCTCTCTACCGCAGATGAACCCCATCTTTTGTATATTTTCATTGACACAGTAGGAGAGCAGATATTTCTGCAGTACATTATCACAGACCTTGCTCCCGCACTTTCTCTGAAACTCTCACCGATAGCGGCAGCTTTAGCCTTTGATATACCGGATATCTCCGCAAGCCACTCGGGATGATTTTCAATAACATCGAAAGTCTCTGTACCGTATCGTTCAACTATTCTTATGGCGGTCTTCGGACCTACCCCTTTTATATTTCCTGCGGAAAGATAGCGGAGGATATCGCTCTCATTATCGGGCATGTCCTGCTCATAATATTCACATTTGAACTGGCGTCCGTAAGTGGGATGATTCCCCCATTCTCCGTACGCACGTATCCTTATTCCTTCAGACACCATAGGAAGGGCTCCTACAATAGTCACAGGCTCTCCCGAATCGTCTTCAAGCTCACATACAGTATAGCTTCCGTCAGGACTCTGATATATCACCGATTCAACAACACCTGTTACAGTATCATTCATACTCCTTCCCCTTTCTCAAAATCATCTTTTATACTATTATACACTATTACACCCAATTTGTCAAACACCTGTTCGCAATTTCTTTGAGATTAGCAAAAAATTTTTTATGGCATATCATGTTATCAGAAAGGCACAGGAGGACATAACATGGGCGACGCTATTCTTTACACGATTTTTGCGATCTTTGCGGTATACGGGGCATATTCTGCAATACGAGAGATCATACTTTTCATATGCAGGATCACCGGAAAGAAAGTCAGTGATAACGAACACAACATCTGCAGTGGTTGTATGGGATGCGGTGGATTTTCGCATACAGATGACAGTGATACATCGGATGAGTCCGAAGAAGACAGCGATATGTTCAAGGATGATATGGACGATTTTTTCAGAACATAGAGAAAAGTGCGGAAATCTTAATTTCCGCACTTTTACAGTTATTATTTTTTCCACGATCTGGGACTGAGCAATACAAGCATGGGGAAAAGCTCAAGTCTTCCAAAAAGCATATCGAATGACAGGACATACTTAGATAGGGTTGACATACATGAGAAGTTTGATGCCGGTCCTACTTTTGAGAGTCCGGGACCTATATTATTAAAGCAAGCGGCAACAGATGTAAATGATGTAGTAAAATCATGTCCGTCAATTGATACGATAAGCATTGATATCGCAAAAAGGAACATATACACAACGAAATACGAGCTGATACCGGTAATTACTGAACGATCAAGAGACTGTCCGTCAAAATGGATCGCACGCACCTCTCGGGGATTCAGATAATATCTGATCTCCTTAATACCCGTTTTAAGCATCACGACGATTCGCGACACTTTGATACCACCGCCGGTAGATCCTGCACATCCTCCGATAAACATAAGAATGATGAGCACCATCTGGGAAAATCCCGGCCATTGACCGAAATCGGCAGTTGCAAATCCCGTAGTAGATATGATGGACGAAACCTGGAAGAATGCATCTCTCACAGCTCCGCCGAACGTTTCGTAAAGTGAGATTATATTTACGGTTATCATGGCAACTGATGCAATGATAATTCCAAGATACCATCTCACCTCCTCCATTGCAAGAGCCTTGGAGAATTTGCGGATGATCATGAAATAATAGAAATTGAAGTTGATACCGGCGAGCACCATAAACACACCGATGACCCATTCAATATATGCACTTCCGTAACCGGCAATACCTGCGTCGCTTATGGCAAAACCGCCACTTCCCATTGTAGCCATTGAGTTGCACACACTGTCAAACACAGGCATATTTCCGCAAATAAGCAGGATAAACTCAATAACCGTAAGAACAAGGTATATAAGGTACAGTATCTGTGTATTAAACTTCAGCTTAGATACGAGTTTTCCGAATGTAGGTCCGGGAGACTCCGCACGGATAGCAAAAGTTGCGGCAGCAGAGCCGTCTCTTGTACTGCTTCCCTTATCCTTGGGAAGCACTGCGACAGCAAAAGCAAGAATTCCGAGTCCGCCTATCCAATGTGTAAAGGATCTCCAGAAAAGAATACTTTTCGGAAGCACATTCATTGATGTAAGCACCGTTGCACCGGTAGTGGTATATCCGGACACCGTATCAAAAAACGCATCTGTAAAGCTTGGAACAGCTCCGCTTATAACAGAGGGCAGCGCTCCCACAACCGAAAGTATTATCCACGTCAATGCCGCAACGATCATTCCCTCTTTTGCCGAAAGAGAGGTTACGTTTTTCTTAAAAAGCAGTATAGCTCCGCCTCCGAGAACACCGAGGATTGCCGCAGATATAATAAAACTGAGGAAGCAGCCGTCGCCGTATATAATTGACACTATCACCGGAATAAAAGTAAGTACAGCTCCCACGAGGAGCATTCTTCCGAGATAATAAGCTATTTTTTTGAGTTTCAAAACAATCTCCAGTTACCGCTATCGCGGTCATGTAATCACTCTAAGATCTGATCGAGAGATGTGATAAATCTGTTTGTTGTAACGACTATCACCACATCTCCGGGATGAATGGAATCGGAACCGCCGGGGAAAAGGATCTTTCCGTCACGGAAGATTCCCGCAATAAGAAGTCCTTTTTTCAGTTGGAGCTTTGCAAGGGGCACGCCGATAACCTTACCATTATCTGTTGCCCAGAACTCCATAGCCTCGATCTGTCCGTCAACAAGCTTATACATTGAACGGATAACACCGCCCGTTGTCTCTTCAAAAGCACGCACA
>JAZUBE010000058.1:0-1754 GCA_045638325.1 Eubacteriales bacterium | reverse complement strand
GTCTGCACTCAGCGATGCACCTTTCATCATTTACAACTACGATTTTATGGCGTATAACTTCGATTACTTCGTAGAGCTTTTTGAGACTGCCATAAGTATGGCAAACACCGCCGAGCAGGAAGCACGTCTCAAGAGACTGTCATGCCATATGTACTTCAACTGCATCGCTGCACAGTATGACGATGTCATGACAAATGGTACTGACGAGGAGAAGGCACTCCTCATCGAAAGATATCAGCTTCTGTACAACAGACTTTATGAGATCAAGGATGTTATAATGTTCGGTATATTCACCGAGGACAAGGTACCCGAGACATTTGATCCCACAGTTCATCCCCTTGAGTGGCTTACCCAGAATAACAGCTCATGGGGCGACATGATGGACCCTCAGTAATTCAAAAAAATACCGTACTTCAATGAAGTACGGTATTTTTTATATGATTAACGTTATATTTGACCCATCCGGGTCTATTTATCTTTCTTCTCAAGTCGCACCACCGTTTCTACGTGCTCCGTATGCGGAAACATATCAACGCCCTGCACCGCTGTAACCTTATATCCGTTTTTCACGAGGCAGGAAAGATCTCTCGCAAGAGTTTCGGGATTACATGATACATACACCACCTTCTTCGGTGACAGTGTCACGACACTCCGAAGAAAGTCTCTGCTGCATCCCGCACGCGGAGGATCGGTGATGACCACGTCGATCTTCTCACCTTTCCGTGCAAGATCCACCATAAACTTCCCCGCATCTCCACAGTATATATCAATATTCTTTATTCCGTTTATCTTTGCATTTTCCTTTGCATCCTTTACGGCATCTGAATTCGACTCTACAGAAATGACCTTCTTCGCCCTATCAGCCATTATCATGCCGATGGTACCGGTACCTGCATAAGCATCGATCACCGTCTCATTTCCGGCAAGTCCCGCAAACTCCTTTGCCTTCCCGTACAACACTTTCGTCTGTACAGGATTCACCTGATAAAAAGCGTTCGGACTAAGACGGAATCTAAGTCCCATAAGAGTATCCTCAATGTACCCGTCTCCGTACAGAGTTTCATTCTTCTTACCGAGGGAAAGTCTTACCCTTCCATCATTTATATTTCGCACGACGGTAGTGATCTCGGGATGTTTTTCAAGAAGTGCATTTACGAATGATCGGCAGGATCTGAACTCGCCGCTTTTCGTCACGAGTACCACCATTATCTCACCCGTACCGAATCCACGTCTTACAAGAACATGGCGAAAAAATCCCACGCCTCTTTCGGGATCGTACGGCTTCAGCTTAAAGCTGTATATGAGTTTTGCGATGGTAGAAGATATCTTTGCAGATATCTCATCCTCGATCATACAGTCACTTATCTCCACAATCTTTCCCGTAGATGACTGATAAAGTCCGCCGATGATCTTACCGCCTCTTGAAGCATATGCCGCCTGAAGCTTGTTTCGGTAGTGATACGGATTCTCCATACCGATGATCTCATCAATGTGGCAAAATCTGCCGAGCAGCTTTATAAGCTTCACCTGTTTGAAGCTTAGCTGTTCGTTGTATTCAAGATTCTGAAGCTGGCAACCGCCGCATTTTTTTCGGTATGGGCACTTCATTTATCTGCTCCTGTATATACTCAATTATCAACACTTGCAAAATATCCGGTGATAATCTTGTAAATGTCCGTCATTTCATACTGCGTTTTATCAAGCTCAATTCCCTTTGCGGCGATAACAGCAGTCTCATATCTGTGTGCACCGGG
>JAZUBE010000057.1:0-1975 GCA_045638325.1 Eubacteriales bacterium | reverse complement strand
TGCCTGCGCGGAGATTGCAGTGATCTCCATGAATGAAACAAAACTCTCACGTCTTGCCGAAAACGGCGATAAGCGCGCCGTAAAGCTTCAGAAGCTCACAAACCAGCCCGCAAGATTTCTCGCAACCATACAGGTGGCAATAACCCTTTCGGGATTTCTCGGAAGTGCGTTTGCGGCTGATAATTTCGCAGGAATGATAGTGGAAGCCTTCGGTGAAAATCTGCCTGTATCAAAGGACACCATAAACACTATCGCCGTTGTGCTCATCACCCTTGTTCTCTCATACTTCACTCTTATATTCGGAGAGCTCGTCCCCAAGAGACTCGCGCAAAAGCACTCCGAAAAGCTCGCGCTCGGAATGGCATCGATGATAAGCTTTATCTCAAAGCTGTTCGCGCCCATCGTATGGATACTCACCGCCTCAACTAACCTTATCCTCAGACTTTTCGGGATCGATCCCAACGCTGAGGACGAGGATGTGACAGAGGAAGAGATCAGAATGATGGTGGATGCGGGAAGCGATGCAGGTACCATCGACGAAGAAGAAAAAGAGATGATCCAGAACATCTTTGAGTTTGACAACATCTCTGCTGAAGAAATCTGTATCCATCGCAAGGAGATCAATCTTCTCTGGATGGAGGACGGGCTCGAGGAATGGGAAAAGACAATCAATGACAGCCGTCATTCCCTCTATCCTGTATGCGGAGAGAGCGTTGACGATATTATTGGAATCCTTAACTCCAAGGCATATTTCCGTATGGATGAACCCATAACCAAGGAACGTGTTATGAAAGAGGCGGTTCGCCCCCCTTATTTCGTATCCCAGAATACTCATGCGGATGTTATCTTCCGCAAAATGCAGTCAAGCCGTAACCACTTTGCCGTTGTTCTCGACGATTATGGCGGAACTGTGGGAATACTTACTATGAACGATCTTCTTGAGCAGATCGTAGGCGATCTTGAAGATGATCACAATGCCGAGGTGGAAGAGGAAATCGTTCACATCGAAGACAACGTATGGATGATTCGCGGAAGCGCATCCCTTGACGATGTTGTGGAGGCTATCGGTACCCCTATCAAGATTGAGGACGAGGATGCAGATATAGACACCTTCGGCGGACTTGTATTCGGCTCTCTTGCGGAAATTCCCGACGACGGTGAGACCTTTGACACCACTATCGGAAACCTGTCAGTCAGCATAAAGAAGATCCTTGATCATAAGCTTGTTGAGGCTGTGGTCACGGTACATATGCCGGAAAAGGATGACGATGAGGACGAGGACGAGGATGAATGATCCTGAAATACTATGAATAATGAAAAGGAGGGATCCCCCTCCTTTTTGTTTTAATCCGATACCGGAATTCCCCTTCGCCCTCAGTCAAGGGTATTGTTTTCCAAGGAAATACGGCTTTGGCATGTTCCTCGGGAAGTCCGGTCATTTGTATAAGAATTCCGGATTTCATAATTGCCCCGAGTTTACAATTAATAATGTGATGATGCACCAAATAAAAGAATATGGCAATAGACCATGTCTGTTTTCATGGCTATGCCATCATATTATCTGATTTATTGCAAAATATAGAGATATAGGAAAAATTTACTCCTGTTTTCTTTCGTTTTTTGCAGTTTCACCGATTGACAGCACTCCTCCGTCGTGATATAATTATACAATAATGGGGGAATGTAACCCTAACTCATGGAATTATTGAAAGGTTTGGTGAAAAAATGTACGAAAAGATCGATGTTTATGAGTATCTCTCAGGTATCAGTTATCCCGGCAGAGGAATTATCTGCGGAATGACTGAAGATATGACACATGCTGTCTCCGCTTATTTCATTATGGGAAGAAGCGCTAACAGCCGAAACCGTATATTCCGTGAGGAAGAGGGCGGTACTGTAACTATCTATCCCTATGACCCTTCAAAGGTCGAGGATCCCTCTCTTGTTATCTACTCTCCCGTAAGACAGCACGGTG
>JAZUBE010000056.1:0-1961 GCA_045638325.1 Eubacteriales bacterium | reverse complement strand
AGCCTTCCGGTAATACCGTACAGCAGCACCTGACCAAAGCATTTTCCGATTTTTTCGGATTTGACTGTGCTGTAACCGGATGCAGCAGAACCGACAGCGGTGTCCACGCAAACGGATTCGTTGCAACTGTAGTGCCGTCCGATCCGATTATCGCAAAAAGCAAGTGGTGTACTGTGCCCGTCGAAAGATTACACAGAGCTGTATACCCTTATATTCATAAAGACATTGCAGTTATCGGTGCCGCAGATGTCGACGATACTTTTCACCCGAGATATGATGCAAAACAAAAGGAATATATCTACCTTATAAAGGACACTCCTGCTAACGATCCTTTTCTCTCAGGAAGAGTCTGGCATCTTAAAAGAACTGTTTCAAGTGATAGTTTCGAAAAAATGCAGGATGCCTGTAATTTTTTCGTCGGCAGACACGATTTCAGCGCTTTTATGTCTAAAGGATCATCTGTAACGGATACCGTCAGAGATCTGAAGTATGCCTCTGTCGAAAGAGATAACGGTCTCATAAGATTTACAGTAGCCGCTGATGGCTTCCTGTACAATATGGTAAGGATCATGACCGGTACTCTTATAGGAGTTGCGTTTGGTGAGAATGTCGATATAAATACAGCGCTTATCACCGGTAAAAGATCACTGCTCGGAATAACAGCTCCGCCGGATGGACTATATCTCAACCGTGTATCGTACGATCCTGTTATAAATTTCAAATGTGAGTAAATTTTTATGTAAAGGAGGTACAGAATGGCAAAGATCAATAACACTTCAGTTAAAGAAAGCATCGTTTCAGGTGAAGCTGAGGCTCCTGTGAATAAATATTTTCTCCTTGTATCTGAAAGATACATGCGCGCAAAATATTTTTCTATAATTTTTCTTGTCTTGTTTTTAGCTGCTGTTATTTTTCTGTTCAGAGACAGCATCACATATGCAAATCTCATGTACCTCATGAGAGATCTGAATTCAGGTGATGTTTCATATACTATAGGATTCGATCCAATAAAATATGACGAACAGGATAATATGAATTTTCAGCTTTACCGAGATGAACTTGCCGTTATCGGTAACAGATCTCTGAAGCTTTACAACACAAAAGGTGAGGAAAACAGAAATTATGAATTAGGATATCTCGATCCCGTGCTCGTATCATCAAAAAAATATCTTATTGCTTATGATATTGGCTCGGATTCATATTCTGTATTTACATCCCTTGCCAAGGTCAACAGCGGAAAAGCCGAAGGAAATATCGAGAACGCTCACGTCAACGATAAAGGAGAGTACCTCCTCGTCTGTCGTTCCGATGAAACAAAATACGTGGTTTATACTTTTGATTCTTCTTTCCGTCCCATCGCCAAGTATTATAAAAACAGATATGTTACCTCTGCAGCGATATCCGGGGATTCTGATGTAATAATTGTTTCTTTCAATTCAAACGGTACAGGTTTTGACTGTGAGATAGAGCTTTACCGTGACGGCAAGGAGAATCCTGCCGAGGTATATACCGAAAACGGCGTTTTCCCCGTAAAATGCGGTTTCTGGGACAATGGTGCCTACTACATTATATGCACCGACCGTGTAATGTTTTTCGATAACAACGGAACTCTTGTCAAAACTGTCGTTCATGCAGGCGGTTATGCATCATATGCCGAAGGAAGCGGCACACTCGCTCTGTCGGCATCAGCAAATGTCCTCGGAGATTCATCTGAAGTGTTTGTTTATGACTCAGAAGGTGAATTATTATATAATGAAACAATAAACGGCAGTATTTCCTCTCTCTCTATTTCTAAATACGAATTGTTCGTATTATCGGACTCACAGGTATACATGATCTCACTGGATAGTAAAAAAATCAGTTCTGTTGATCTTCCCGATGGCGGTGATGTGATCTTTTCAACAGGCTCATCCGCAGTTGTATGCCGAAGAAACGGTGCTTTGGGAATTGATTTTTCAGAG
>JAZUBE010000055.1:0-7903 GCA_045638325.1 Eubacteriales bacterium | reverse complement strand
CCTCCTTCAGAAGTGCATCACCGAACACCTTCTCGGTGATTTCTGCAGCTGCCGCAGCAGTATCAGCCTCAACGGTGAAACCTGCGGCACGCTTGTGACCGCCGCCGCCGAGGATTGCCGCAGGGGCGGATACGTCAAATTCAATATTCGCTCTGGAGGAGCCACGCCATACGCCTTTTGACGACTCTTTGAGAACAATGCCTGCTGCAGTGCCGCCGATGGAACGGACTGAGTCCACCATTCCGCCGAGATCGTCAAGCTTCAGTCCTGCCGCCATCATTTCCGCATGAGTTGCAAAGGACAGAGCGATCTTACCGTCGCAGATGTAACGAAGATTCTTGTATGCGATCCGTCTGACCTCAATATCCTTCGCCGTAACATTGTCGAAAAGTGCCGAGGAGATATCGGCAGTGCTCATACAGTCAATTGGCGCACTTCCCGATACGGGAGCATCCGTCAGTCTGTGGCATATCTCAGCCGCTGCCGCAAATGCATCGGGAGTAGCGTTGGCGTACTTAAAGCTGCCTGTGTCCGAAGACAGTCCTGCAAAAATTCTGCGGAGAAGTCCCGAAGGATCACCCGCAAGCATATACGCGCCTTCCATTTCAAGAAACAGATCAAGCACCACAAGTGCCGCCGCAGGAGCACCGCCGTACAGCACATGAGGTGAGTAGAGAGTACAGTTTTCGTGATGGTCAAGGGAGAGTGCCACCTTGTCAGCAAGGTGAGAAAGATTCCCAAGCTGTGTGGGGGAAGCGGTATCGACGGTTATCACCATGTCGAAAGCATTTTCCATTCCATCAGTGTATGCGGTATCGATATCTCCCGTTATGAAGGAGAGCCTTTCGGGTACGGTGGATGGTGTCACGACTCTGCCGCCACCGCCCGACAGCTTCAGAAGCTCAAGAAGCGCCGTGGCGGAACCGAGTGCATCACCATCGGGATTCACATGGCAGATGATGAGCGCTGACTTACCGCAAACGAGCTTTGCCGCATCCTCTACAGATACGGGATAAATTTTATTCTTCATCGCCATCCTCGTCATCGTCGTGAAGATCACTTGCAACGGAGTGGAGGAGGTCTGCGATATGCGCACCTCTCTCAACGGATTCATCGTAAACGAAGGAGATCTCGGGAGTCTGGCGTAGATTCAGAGACTGGGCGAGTCTTGAACGGACGAAGGAGGATGCACTGCGAAGTCCCTTTTTCAGTTCCTTCTGGTCGAACTCTCCCATTACGGAGTAGAAGATCTTTGCATATTTGAGGTCGGGGGTAACGTCGGCGCCTGTTACGGTTATCATCACACCGTCGAGACGGGGATCCTTTATATCACGTACGATCACCGCCGCTTCTGCCGCTACTGCATCGTTGATCCTGCCGCGTCTGTATTTAGCCATAGTATTATTTCCTTTCGGTTATTATCTATCATTATATTTTACCATAAGTATGCGGCTTATGTCAATAATATAAAAAAGGTAGTTTGTATTGACAACGGCAGAGATTTGTAGTAATATTATACCAAAGAGAGCATATGACTTATATGTGCCTCGGTAAATTTACACAGAGAGGTCTCCTAAATGGGCGGAACTATTAAAAAAATATGGAGTGGAGTGACGACAGGTATCATCTGCGTCGTTTTGATATTTGCATTTTTGCTTGTAGGAGTGAAGATCTTCGGTCTCGAGGTTTTCGTGGTAAAATCCGGTTCCATGGAGCCCGAGATCAGAACAGGCTCTGTCATATATGTGTCGGAGCAGGATTCTGTGAAGGATTACAAGGTCGGCGATGTTATTACATATTATCTTGACGAGAAGACACTGTCAACTCACCGTATCGTTGAGATAAAAGATTCCGACAAGACCGAAAGCGGTGTCGCATTCGTGACCAAGGGCGACGTTAATGATGACAATGATCCCGTGCCCATTGATCCCGCAAATATAGTAGGTGAATATGTTTTTGGAATACCCTTCATCGGCTACATCTTCGCTTTTATCAAATCCCCTCCCGGAATCCTCACGGTAGTGTCTTCGCTGATGATAATACTCATGATAAATGTGATTCTCGGCGTCTTTGTTCCCGATGAGAAAAAAGAATCCGATGCCGGATCCAAAGCGAAAGAAAAAGACTCCGATGAGAATTAAAAAACTTTTTAAGACAAAAATCGATTATAATTTTACACATTGAATCTATAATTTGTCAATATTTTATTATAAAAGTGTTGACAAATGAGGCTTTGTTGTGTATAATTTAAAAAAAGGTATAAAATATCTTAATTTTTAAGGTTGTGTTCACGGCATTTTTGATTGCCAAAAGAGTACAGCCTTTTGCCCCCCTAAGAAGCACATGTCCACAGCGAAAGGTAAAAAACATGAAAAAAGTAAAACTGATCTGGAACATTTTTGCGTATGCACTTATTGTGTTAGCACTGATACTTGCATTCCTCCTTGCGGGAATGAGAGTGTTCGGATATGGAATATATTCGGTTGAATCCGCATCGATGTCACCTACACTTGAAGTCGGAACGATAGTGTACGTAGACGAAGGTACAAATATAAAAGAACTTGAAGTCGGCGACATTATTACATATATGCTTAATAAAGATACTGTCGCAACTCACCGAATCACACAGGTTATCCCCTCAAATGAGAAGTATGGCGGAGTGGAGTTCAAGACAAAGGGTGACCACCCTCAGAGCCAGGAGGACTCCGGAAGTGTTCTCGGAGTGAACGTTCTCGGAGAGGTGAAGTTCTCCATTCCCTATCTCGGACATCTTTCTTCCTATATACAGGAGCCCCCCGGACGTTACGTTGCGATCTCCGTCGGAGCTATCCTTCTTCTCCTGATCTTCCTGCCCGATCTTATTTTCGAATCTGATGAGGATAAGAAAAAGCGTCTTGAAAAAGAACTGGCGAAGGCACAGGAAAAAGCGGCAAAGCTTGCTGAGGGTGCCGACGAAGCTGCTGAGGCAGAAGCGGTTGCCGGATCTGAGTCCGAAGAGACTGCGGACAAAGAATAATTTTGATGCATAGCCGCATGGCTGTACATAGAACATTTTATATTTTTCATAAGGAGGTTACCCCATGAAAACCGCAAAAAGATCCGTTCTGCTTATACTGTGCGCAATGCTCCTTGTAGTTGCGTCTGTATTCGGAACAATGGCGTTCCTGACTGATACTGCTTCAGTCAAAAACACATTTACCGTTGGTAAAGTTGACATCGATCTCGACGAGACAGATGTTGATGAGTACGGTGTGGCTGTTACCCCCGCTGCAAGAGCTGTTGAGAATGAGTATAAGCTCATTTCCGGTCATACCTACATCAAGGATCCTACCGTTACCGTAGTTGAAGGTAGTGAGCCTTCATACGTTCGTGCGATCGTAACTATCTCTGATATCGCAGATCTTAAGGCAGCTTTCGGTGTTGCTGATGATGCTGATATCAATCTTGTTGAGTTCCTGACTTGGGACGATACATTCTGGACTGCTTCTGCTCCCACATATGCTGACGGTAAGGCAGTTTACATCTTTGAGTACAAGGAAGCTGTTGATGCTCGTGACGAAGTGAAGGTTCTTGAGCCTGTATTCACAAACTTCACCATTGCCGACGGAGCTACCAATGCTCAGCTCGAAGCACTTGACGATCTCGAGATCGACATTCTTGCTCAGGCTATCCAGGCTGACGGTTTTGGTACAGCTGCTGCTGCATGGGCAGCTTTCCCCGCTGCATAATTCCACTTTGTATTTTAACATGACCGTGTGACGGTAATGCTGAAATAAAAAATTTTACCCCTGCAAATATCAGAGAAAGGAGGCACAAAAATGAAACGTAACACAAAGCTCTTTTGTGCTGCTCTTGCTCTTGTGCTGGTTTTCGGCGCAGTTGTAGGCGGCACACTGGCATGGCTGCTTGATTCTACAGCTCCTGTAGTTAATACATTTACCGTTGGTAACATCGTGATCGCTCTTGATGAGACCAATGTAGATGGAGAGAGTGAGTTTGCTAACTCTTACAAGATGATCCCCGGCGATACTATCGCAAAGGATCCTAAGGTAACTGTTAAGGCAGGTAGTGAGGCTGCTTATGTATTCGTAAAGATTGACGAGGCTAATTCCCTTGATACTTTCGTATCCTATACTGTAGCATCTCCCTGGCAGGCTCTTGACGATGTAGACGGCGTTTATTACATTGATCAGACAACTCTTATCGAGGCTACTGAAGATGTAGTATATCCTGTTATTACCGATAATCAGGTAACAGTTAATTCTGTAACTGAGGCTCAGATGGCAGCTCTCAGAGCAGATGATGCAGCTCTTCCTTCTATGACCTTCACCGCTTATGCGATCCAGAAGGCTAATATAGGTACTGCTGCAGAGGCATGGACTAATCTCCAGGCTGAGATCGGCGCATAATCCCTGATCCCCGCTGACCGCGTGGTCAGCCCACAAATTCCAAATGTAACCGGTAAAGAGGCCGGTACATAATAAAAAATTTTTTTCAAAGAAAGGTAAAACACCATGAAAAAGAAACTTCTTGCTCTTGCACTCTGCGTAGCTATGTTCGCAGTAGCCGTTGTTAGCGGCACCCTCGCTTACTTCAGCGATTACGAATACGACCTCAACGTTATGACCGTTGGTACCATGGACATCGTTCAGAACGAGTACGATGCTGATGGCAACCCCTTTAACGAGGACATTTTTGATGCTAAGCCTATCGTTCCCGCAGTTTACGATGATCTTACCGATTCTACCGCTGTAGAGAACCCCTACACCAAGACCGTAACCGTTACCAACAACGCTAACATCGACATCTACGCTCGTACTCTCGTTGCTTTCGAGGATTCCGGCGACATCACCGATCTCCTCCACTTCAACTATGATGACTGTGTAACTTTTGATCCCGCTGCTGTTCTTGATGACGTTGTTATCAATGGCACTAAGTACGCTGTTGTTACTCTTACTTACAATGAGAAGATCGCAAGAGAGACCGAGAGCTGTGAGTCCCTCCAGAGCTTCTTCTTCGACAAGACCGCTGAGGATGAGGATTTCGCAGAGGTTGGCGAAGATTACGATATTCTCGTTATCTCCCAGGCTGTTCAGGCTGACGGTTTTGCTGATCCTACCGTTGCTCTCGACGCTGCTTTCGGTGAGGTTAACGCAGCTTCCGTTGCTGAGTGGTTCGTTGACTACGCTGCATAATTCTATTTGAATTCTTTATGTCCTGCCCCTCGGGGGCAGGACATACAAGGCTATCCCGGGCATTTGTCGGAGGTATCCTTGTATGTCCTGTTTGAGACGATTGTTTTATAGGAGTGCGTGTTATGTATAAAAAAATTATTGCAGGAGTGCTGACGCTGGCTTGTCTCGGCGTGTCCGTATGGGGCATTATGGTTGCCTTCAGGCTGGATGATACTCTTGCGTATAACTTAAAAGAAAATGAAGCGCATAACGTGATCACCTCCGGTGGTGTTGACATCACCATTACCGAATGGATGATATGGGAGAGCGCCGGTCACAAAGAGCTGACCGCATATCCCGATGAGCCTATTCAGGTGCTTCCCGATACTACCGTATCAAAGATAGTAAAGATCGAATCCCTGAAAGGAAGTTCATACGTGCGCGCTGATTTTGAGGTGCGTTTCTCCGATGCAGAGGGAAATCATGTCGATATCCCCGAGGAGACCATAAAGGAGCTTGTGTACATCGCTCCCAATGCGGAGTTCTGGACCGAGAAGGACGGATGGTACTACTACTCTCTCCCCCTCGGTGACGGTGCTGTTCCCAGCTCCGAGCCCTTCTTTGAGGAAGTGTATTTTTCAAAGGATATGTCAAACGAATATCAGAATATGACTGTTGAGGTTATAATCACAGCGCAGGCTGTGCAGACTGCTAACAATGGTAATTCCGCACTTGAGGCGGCGTGGCCTGCAGATGCGGATGCACCCATAACTGCAGCCGAGTAAGATTCACCTCGGAGATTTTGGTTTGCTCCCAGATGAAAGGTGTACTAAAACCAAATTCGGAAGATTGCGAGGCAAGCTGATGAAACACGCAAAACCATCAAAGATAAATAAGCTTATAAAAAGGGCACTTTCATTAGTGCTCTGCCTTGCTATGTGTATGGGTATGGTCGTGTATATGGCACCCGAGACGGATGCGTATACTAATACTACTTCTTCTACAAGCACAGACGGTAAAATGCTCACATTTACTTGTGGTTGCGGTAACGGTGATGACGGAAGAGGTAACGGTTATGTCCATTTGACAAGAGTTAGCGGTACAACAGATTTCACAATTGCCGGTACATTCCTTTTCGTAACAGCATGGAATTATAAATGTGGTAGTCATAACGGTAATTCCAGAGTGGCTATAGGCACCGAAGGCGGTCTTTGTGCCGGATTTGACCTTGATCGAAACTGTTTCTTTATAAAAAATGAGAATATTCTGATGAGCCAGTCATACAGTTTCGACTCCAATGATAAGGTTCTTTATTATAATGGACCTTGGGGTGCCTATATAGATATGGCTATCAGATTTACTGCCACTCACGTGTATCTGTATGTTAACGGTAATCAGGTATTGTCTGCTTCTTATTCTGAGTATGGTCTGTCTCGTGCCGGATGGGTAATCTGGTATCCCAAGAATATAGTATTTGGTTATGATAACTATAGATTTTACGTAAATAATAGTCTTGTTGAGTCCACAAATGACACACAGAACTATACAGGTGGTTTTACTTATTTCCCTGTAAACTCTGCCGGTAACAACGAGGCAACCAGTGCAACTTACGGTAATGGTACGGTAAACCGTACTGACACGGTAAAAATTACATTTAATGCTAACGGCGGCTCGCCAAGCACTACCACATATGCTCACAAGGGGCACACGCTACCTTCGGGAGCTATTCCGGCAGCTCCGTCACGTACAGGATATACGTTCAAGGGATGGTATACTGCCACAAGCGGAGGCTCACAGGTTTCGACAAGTACAACTCCGTCGGGAAGTGCTACGTATTACGCACAATGGAATGTAAACCAATATACAGTAACCTTCGATGCTAACGGAGGATCGGTAAGTCCTACATCACAGAAGGGTAATTACGGCGCTGCTGTAAGTTTCCCGACGCCAACACGTGATGGTTATAATTTTAACGGATGGTATACTGCCGCATCCGGCGGTACAAAAGTTACGAGTGCGACAATACCTGCCAATAATTCGACCAAGTACTATGCACAATGGTCGAAAAAAACATACTCCGTCTCGTATAACGCCAACGGCGGTAGCGGTGCACCGGGTGCTCAGACAAAAACTCACGGAACAGCTCTGACACTGTCAAGCACCAAACCTACGAAATCGGGTTATGATTTCATGGGTTGGGGTTCTTCTGCAAGTGATACATCTGTGGATTATGCTGCAGGTGCTTCATATACCGCAAACTCCGCTATAACTCTTTACGCAATATGGCGGAAGGCGTATACCGTTTCGTACAATGCCAACGGCGGTTCAGGCGCTCCCGGCAATACAACAGGTTATCTTTATAACTCAGCTACATCAGGTAGTGTAACTCTGTCCGGTACAACGCCTACAAGAACAGGTTATGACTTCCTTGGATGGAGTACATCAAGTTCCGCTACGTCTGCATCTTATGCTGCGGGCTCGAAACAGAGCTTCAGCGGCAATACTACGTTGTATGCTGTGTGGTCAATAAAATCGTACACACTGACTCTCGAAAAGGGTACCGGTGTTGCTTCCGTAAGCGGAGGCGGTTCAAAGAATTATAACGCCAGTGTTACTGCAACGGCTACTATGAGCACCGGTTACCATTTCGTTAACTGGACTGAGGGCGGTACTCAGGTAAGTACAAGTGCATCTTACAAGTTTAATATGCCTGCAAATGCACGTACCCT
>JAZUBE010000054.1:0-2484 GCA_045638325.1 Eubacteriales bacterium | reverse complement strand
TGATTTCGCCATTAAAGACGGAGAGGAGTAATCATCATGGCAACTATCTTAGATAACTACAGGAATCTGCAAAACAACTACCGTTCCCAGATTGCATCGGGCAGTCTTCCTCTTGAGGACAACCTGAAGATGCAGGAAGTGAACTACCGCATTTGTGTACTGGAGACCTTTGAGTCTCTCAGCAAGTCGGCGCCGATTACCACCGATCCCAAGGTGATGGGATACCATTACCAGTTGGTTGATGGCTATGTTAAGTTTGTGCTGACCGAGAGAAAGTTCGGTCCGAGAACCGATGCGGAAGGTATGAAGAAACGCGAGACTGCCGCGATGTCCTTTGAAAAGGTCGTTCAGGATGGCAGAAAACGCTTTTCCAGCTTCAAACCCACTTCCCAGGATCAGTATAAGTCTACGATCGGGAACTATATCTTGACACTGCTTCCTGTATGGATGCAGTATCGCAACACATACATCAATGTATAAGGAGGGCTATGAAATGAGTCAAAACAACTCGAATGATAAGCAGACCATGATGGCTGTTATCGAAAACATTAACAAGGTGGACGGCTTCGATCCGGCACCGTTTGCGGTGGACTTCACCGATTTGAATAGCCAGGAGACGCGTAGGCGCCTCCCGGTTATGATTCAGATGGCGTGGTTCCGCCTGAAATATCCGGAAGGTAAGATTGCTGTAAACGTTAAGGCAGAAAACAACTGCTTTGTGGCATCTGCAAGGATTTATCCGAAGTACGATGCTCCTGCGGAACATTATCTCGCTGAAGCAACTGCTTCTCGCGGCGTTTGTGAGGATAAACCGTCTGTGTCTCCTCGTGAATGGGCGCAGACAGCGGCGGTTGGTATTGCACTCCGTAATGCCGGCTTCGGTCTTCAGTTTGCTATGGCAGGTGAAGACTTTGAACCGGTTGCTCCAGATGAACTCGGTTTGACGGGTACACCTCAGACTGAGTCTGGTGCGGTTGTGACAAATACAGCGGCAGCAACTACCGAAGAAGAGTACACCGTAATTGAGGAACCGAAGAAAGAGCTTACCTATGAAGAGCGTCTCAACAACGCTATGATGGTACTTTGTCCGATTACCAAGTATAACGGCAAAACGCTCGGTGAGGTTCTGAGAGAAGATCCTAAGGCGCTTAAATGGGTTGCCGAGAAATTTACCGGATCTGAAGAGATCAAGGCTGCAGCTCAGCTGATTTGTGAATATGCCTTACAGCAAGCCAGCGCGTGAGTAATCACCATATATTTGGGGACGGCAATGATGTCGTCCCCGGAAAGGAGGCTGTATGGAGATATTTCACATGTGGGATATAATTCCACTACTCGGCATAGAGATGCCACCTTCGGGCAGAAGCTCATACAATGTGCAATGTCCGTGCTGCGATGATAGTCCTCGCAAGAAACATCTCAACATCAATCTCAAGAAAGATGTTTACAGATGCCCGCGATGTGGAATATCCGGGGGTATATTTGATTTGTACACCCTCTATACCGGCGTATCGCGAGATAAAGCACGTAAAGCGATTATAGAACGTCTCGGTGTGCCTGAGGATATAAAACCACGAAAAAAGACCGTGGTGAAGCCTGAGGTCAAGCCTGAGTGTCCGCTTACGGACATCGATTCGCGGCACGCTACTTACAGCGCATTGCTCTCTAAGCTGTCCCTTGCTGCAGATCACAGAGAAAACCTGCTTAACCGTGGACTTACCGATGCAGATATCGAGAGGCTGGGTTATAAAACAACTCCGGTTATCGGTATGAGTGCTCTTGCTAAGCAACTTCGCTCGGAAGGACACTACCTTGCAGGTGTACCGGGGTTCTATCGGGATACAAACGGCTCATGGTGTTTCATCCACGAGAAACGCGGTATCCTGATACCGGTTCGTGATCACCTCGGCAGAATACAGGGCCTACAGGTCCGACGCGACAACGTAACCAAGAGAAAGTTGCGTTGGATTTCCAGTACAGATCAGGAAGACGGATGCCGTGCTGAAGGTTGGACGCATCTTGTTGGTTCTGTCAGACCGACTTTGGTACTGACTGAAGGACCGATGAAGGCGGACGTCATCAATGCACTCACCGGAATGACGGTATTGGCTGTTCCCGGCGTAAACACACTTACTCAGTTAGAACTCACTTTGACGGAACTTCGTCGTGAGGGCTTGGTAGAGATCAAAACTGCCTTTGATATGGATTTTGCAATTAACCATCACGTGCAGAATGGATATAACAGTCTGCTTGAACTGTTGGGTAATATGGGCTTCCGTTATGGAACCTATTTGTGGGATCCAAATTACAAAGGACTTGACGACTATATCTGGGAGTGCTGCTTCCAGAGAAGAAGGTCACAGTAACAGTAAAGGAACTGGGCGGGGCAAATTTTGCTTCGCCCTTTTTCTGTGCGCTTTTTTGCGATTTATAAGTATTTCGGTTGTAAATACGCATTGTGAATCGTGTAATCAAGATGTACAA
>JAZUBE010000053.1:0-2456 GCA_045638325.1 Eubacteriales bacterium | reverse complement strand
GGATGAGTATTGGTATCTGAATCTCACCATGCCGAGCAGCCAGATGACTGCGAAACAGGCAAAGATTGCCAGAACCCTCAACCTCATCGAAACATTCCGTGCAAATTCCCTGTATTCCCCATGTATACTCTTAATACATCTGCCTGTCCACCCGAAAAACCTTCTGATCAGCGTAAAGCATCTGCAAATGACGGTTCTCTCCCACCATCCGCCAACCTTGATATTTACGGCAAGGCTCATAAAGAATTCAAGAGCTATGGCATAAGCGACCGCCATGAGCAAAATCAAAACGAAAAGCGATCTGTGCGGTTTCGAACGTATATCCCACATCTCAATGGCGTATTTCTCACATATTGAGCATAAAGTAAACGTAATGCCGGCTGCTAAATCCATCGGAATCCGGTCGATTGCAAGAAGGCTGACATTACCGTCATTCCTGTGCCCGGCTGCTCTCATCAGGAATACAAATGTTAAGATTCCCA
This sequence comes from Eubacteriales bacterium, assembly GCA_045638325.1. Taxonomy (GTDB): domain Bacteria; phylum Bacillota; class Clostridia; order Oscillospirales; family CAG-272; genus UMGS1312. The sequence goes on along the minus strand of JAZUBE010000053.1, from coordinate 1,974 downwards.
AAATCGCACAAAAGATCATGAGAACGATTGACAGGTATCTTAACCTGTATAGCCATCCCAACAGAATATCAGCCTGTTCGAACAGATCCGCTGTTTCCCAGTTCCCGGTATAGGTAAGATCCTTCGCTGCAGTACCGACGACTGTGTAAGTTGCCTCCTCCTTATCGCTTCCGGCTCTGAAGTAGCCATCATTTATCGAATATCCTAAGTATTCATCAATAATGAATTCACTGACCACCTGCGATGAGAAATCCAGTGAGGCCTGTCCCATCTCCATTTCTATCATATCAGAGATCGGAAGTCCAACCTCTGCTGCGTCGTTTTTCTTAATCCAAATCATGCCGCTTTTTTCGTCTGTTCTATATAGCGAGGGATTTACACGGTACAGCATTCCGCTGCCGAAATCGTCGCCGGAGACATAAAGCTCTATTTTATTTTCTGATAACTTTTCATTATCTGAGACGGATTTCATATCCGCAACCTGCTTGTTTTCGGATTCCTTTTCAGTAACGGATGCCTCACTCTCATCAATCACAGTGTAATAGAATTCTCCGATATGCTCCTCAGACAGCATCATGTCCGACTTATTACCCACATATGCGTTATCAAATATTGAGTCAGCGAGTTGAAACGTCGTGCAATCAGTCACTGTAAATTCATGATAAACTGCGTCGTCCGCAATCTTACTGACATCCCCGCCCATATTCCCTTCAATTAGTTTGCCGTCCGTGCCGGTTCCTTCATAGATAGCATAACGGTAATTGGGACCCGTATCTCTCTTACTGTTTCCCACATGATTTGACAAAGCAAGCACGGCATATTTATCCAATATCTGCCGGTTCATATTTTCCTGCCGGTTTTCTCTTGAGTACCGGTACACATCATACGAATCACAGATATCGATTCCTTTTGCGCTGACGATAAAACCAATACCGAAAATAAAGAGTAATACGGCAGCAATCATTTTTGCCCACCATTTGCTTTTTAAGTCATTAAACTTCATACTCGCTCCTTTTTCAGGTCTCCCTGATGCTGATTGCAGAATCAGTCTTTCCCCAGCTTATAACCTCTTCCCCAAACGACTTTCAGATACCTGGGTTCGGAAGGATTGATCTCAATCTTTTCACGCAGATGTCTCACATGCACCGCGACGGTATTCTCCGCCTCATATGCTGCGTCGTGCCAGACTTCGCGATAGATTTCCTTCGGTGAATATACGTGTCCCTGATTTTCCATCAGAAATTTGAGAATATTGTATTCCGTCGGCGTCAGTGCCACCGGTTCTCCATCCACAAGCACTTCCTTGGAATGGTCATATAGAGTGATTGTTCCGCAGATGAGTGTATTTGCAGATTTTTCCCCGGTCCGACCGTTCATCCCTCCGAGAGATGTATATCTCCTGAGGCTTGACCTCACACGGGCAAGCAATTCCATCGGGTTGAATGGCTTCGTCACATAATCATCAGCACCGAGTGTCAGGCCTTCGATTTTGTCTGTATCTTCTCCCTTTGCGGTAAGAAGAATTACAGGAACATTGCTGCTTTTGCGGATTTCCTGCATACATGTGTAGCCCTCCATGACCGGCATCATAATATCAAGAATAACTAGATGAATCTGATTATCTGAATGCAGACACTCCAGTGCTTCCCGGCCGTTAAAACAGCATACTGTCCGGTAACCGGCTGTCTCTAAATATATCCTGATGGCCGACACGATATCCTTTTCATCATCGCATATAAGTATAGTATCCATAAAACCTCCTGCAGGTCAGGTTTGTTCAGAAGCTTCGGATCTATCTCCGCTTCTATGAACCTATTGTACATAGATATCTCTTAAGAATCTATAGTGATACTGATTAAGACTTTCTTAAGATAAATCAAAACAGCGGCAATCAATACAGTTCCTTTACGGAATCCGCATTGTTGCCGCTGTTTACAATATGATATAAAAAACTCTTTAAGACATCTCTCTGCG
>JAZUBE010000052.1:0-3560 GCA_045638325.1 Eubacteriales bacterium | reverse complement strand
GCTCCTTGTCAGATGCACGGTATTAAGCGCACAATGGCTAACTGCCAGCTCGAGATGAAGAAGGCTGTTGAGGCAGGTTACTGGCAGATGTTCCGTTACAACCCTGCACTCAAGGCAGAGGGCAAGAACCCCTTCATCCTTGATTCTAAGGAGCCTACTGCAAGCTACACTGACTTCATCAAGTCTGAGACCAGATACTCCAGACTTGCTCAGAAGTTCCCCGAGAGAGCAGAGAAGCTCTTCGCGGATGCTGAGGCAGCTGCTAAGGCTAAGTACGACAGACTCACCAAGATGGGTAAGCTGTACGAGTAATTTAATATAAGCTTAATAAATACACGAGGGGAACCTTTTTGAGAAAAGGTTCCCCTCGCGCTCCCTTCCAAAAACTTTTGAAATAGGGAATGGGATATAGGTATACGGGTTTACTAGAATAACGGGTAGGGGACAGTTACATTGCTATGCTTGATGTCCCGGCGAAAAACAAAAAGGGCGGACAACTATCGGTCGTCCGCGCAAATTAAGATGAATAAGAATGGTATGGTCGTTGTTCTAAGTTGAATTATTTTAATCGTTTAACTCACATCCACAGGATTTGCAGAAGTTATCATCTGTGGAAATTTCAGCACCACATTCGGGACAGTTGGAGCAGATGTAGTCATTGTTGTATTTTTTATCATAAGATAAATTTACAAGAATATCAGAGTTTTCTATAAGTTGTCCGAAGCCATACAATAAAAAAGTACCAATCCAAGATATAAGAGGACCAACGATCATCAAAAACAATCCGGTAAATAACGATAGCCCGGATTTGTCAGAAAAAATATTTCCTAGCCCGAATAGAACAGAGAAAATAATTCCAAGCCAGCAAATGATTTCTGCAAGCGTTTTGATTTTTTTACCAATGTTATTAAACATAAAACATCCTCCTAAAATAAAATTAAAAAAATGCACACTTAACTGGAAAATATTCGGTTTGTGTAGCAAAATTATTGTAGCATATGTTGGAAAATAATGCAAGAGGAATTTTTTTTGTTATCCGTAGGGGACGGCGACATTGTTACGCTTGACGCCCCGAGAAAACACATACCAAACGAAAAGGGACGATGTGGTCATCGTCCCCTACGGGGTAAACATAATCCTGAACCATAGGGGAGGGGATTCCCCTCCCGTCACGAAGGGTGAATGACGCTTGGTGGATGAGGTGTATACCAAACGAAAAAGGGACGATGTGGTCATCGTCCCCTACAGTATTAAATTCTCAATCACCTCGGCAACGCCGTCCTCATCATTTGACTTCGTCACCGTATTTACTGCTGCCTTAACTTCATCAAGCGCATTATCCATTGCCACGCCGAGTCCGGCAAATTCAAGCATTGAAAGATCGTTCGGTGCATCACCGAGAGCAATAACTTCAGCAGGTGCTATGCCGTTTATCTCACATATCTTTGCAAGTGCTGCCGCCTTAGATGCTTTACTGCTGAAAAACTCAAGAAAATAAGGTCTTGACAGGCAAAATGTAGTTGATGTAAATCCTTTTTTTGCCATTTCATCAGGCATACGTCCGATCATTTCGGGTGTGTCGTACCACAGGATCTTTGTGATTCCGTCATCGAGGATCTCTGAAAAATCTGTCACCAAAACAGGCTCAACGCCCGATATCTTCATGTAGTCATCGGCTCGCTCATTCATCTTGTTTACAAAAAGTCTGCCCTTCGACCATATGCACATGGTGGTGTCATATTCCTGACCGAGAGTGAGAGAAAGCTCAGCATCATGCCTGTCCATGCACTCTTCATAAAGAATCTTCTCGGACGGAAAATCCACGACTACCGCACCATTATAAGTGATGATAGGTCCCGAAAGACCAAGCTTTGCCGCATAATCACGAACTCCTTGTATCGGTCTGCCGGTGGCAAGCACGAATTTTATTCCTTGACCGATCGCCTTGTGTATGGCATCAACATTTTTTGAAGAGATCGTGCAGTCGGAACGGAGCAGGGTACCGTCCATATCCGATACTATCATTTTGTATTTCATTCGTCTATCCTCTTTATTGCTTTTGCGGGATTGCCTGCAACTACAGTATTGGCAGGAACATCTTTCGTCACCACGGAACCTGCACCGACTACGGCATTATCACCGATGGTTACTCCGGGAAGAACTGTGCAATTGCCGCCTATCCACACGTTATTGCCGATGGTGACAGCTTTTGGTGTACCTACCGACTGATTACGCCAATCGGGATCAAGGGGATGACCGATTGCGTAGATGTGAGTACCCGGACCGACCATGCAGTTATCACCGAAGGTGATCTTTGCGGCATCGAGAAAAACGCAGTCGAAATTTGCGAAGAAGTTCTCGCCAACGGAGATCTGGTAACCGTAATCGCAGTGGAACGGGGGCTTTATGAATATCTTCTTGCCGGTATTACCGAAAAGCTTCTGCAAAATCGGGATGCGTACCGCCGGATCGTCCTCAGAACGGTTGAACTCGTCGCAGGTGGCACGGGCACGTTTTTTGTCTGCCATAAGCTCGGGATCGTTTGTAAAAAACTCTATCTCGGCAGTCATTTTCTCTCGTTCGGTCATAGGGTGCTCCTTTGTTTTGCTGTATATCGATATTATAACACAATAATATCTCGGATGTAAACTAAAACAGCGTTTTTGTGAGAAAATTTATTAAATATATTGTCTTCAAAATATTAAATACTTCTTGATTTTTCCGTATAACTGTTATATAATAATTATGTATGACAGATTATACGGAAAAATCCGTTTTTGAAAGGAAATATAGAAAATGATCAACCTCGAAAAAGAAATCAGAGAACAGCCCTCCGTCCTTGCAGGTATCTGCGAGAAGAATTGCGAGACTGCACAGAAGATCGTAGACGCTGCTAAGGCGGCAGGCATTAAGAATATTTATTTTGCAGCACGTGGTACTTCTGACCATGCTTGTATCTATGCACAGTACCTTTTCGGAATCTTCTGCGGAATTCCCTGTACTCTCGGTACTCCTTCCGTGTTCACTAAGTACGGTGCACACGTAGATCTCTCCGGTCACCTTGTTATCGGTGTTTCTCAGTCCGGTAAGGCTGAGGACGTAATCGAGGTTCTTAAGTCCGCAAAGAAGGACGGTGCTATCACCGTAGCTATCACCAACGTAGAAGGCTCACCTATTACTGAGGTTGCTGACTACGCTCTCTTCTGCGGTGCAGGCCCTGAGGTTTCCATCGCTGCTACAAAGACCTTTACTTCCCAGATGTACCTCCTTGCTGCTCTTGTAGCGAAGTGGTGCGGCTGCGACAAGTTCAAGGCTGAGCTGAAGGCTCTTCCCGAGAACGCTCAGAAGTTCCTTGATACTATGCCCGATGAGATTGAGAAGCTGGCTGAGAAGTATCAGAACATCCCCGGTGCTACTATTCTCGGACGCGGTATGTCTTACCCCATTGCTCTTGAGGGTGCACTGAAGATGCTTGAGACCAACAAGATCAAGATGAAGGGTTACCCCATCTCTGACTTCCACCATGGTCCTATTGCTCAGATCCACACCGGTGACCTCGT
>JAZUBE010000051.1:0-6242 GCA_045638325.1 Eubacteriales bacterium | reverse complement strand
GTGCTATCGTCCGTGAGCCCCGCGTGTTCCTTCTTGACGAGCCTCTGTCAAACCTTGATGCAAAGCTTCGTGCTGCCATGAGAACAGAGCTTACCAAGATCCACCAGAGAGTTGGTACCACCTTCGTATACGTAACACACGACCAGGTAGAGGCTATGACAATGGCGTCCCGTATCGTTGTTATGAAGGACGGTCTTATCCAGCAGGTAGATACTCCTCAGAATCTTTACGATAAGCCTGTAAACCTCTTCGTTGCAGGATTTATCGGAACTCCTCAGATGAACTTCCTCAACGGTACTCTTGAGCAGAAGGGTAACGACGTTTACTTTGAGGTTGGCGACATCTCCCTCAAGCTTCCTGCAGACAAGGCATCTGATCCTATGGTTAAGGATTACATCGGCAAGGACGTTATCGCAGGTATCCGTCCCGAGTGTATCCACGATGAGCAGCAGTTCATCGATGCAATGCCTGACAGCGTAATCGAGACAGATGTTGAGGTTACCGAGCTTATGGGTGCTGAGATCTATCTCTACATCAGCTTCGAGGAGCAGAACATGATCGCTCGTGTATCTTCCAGAAGCACTGCAAGAGCCGGTGACAAGATCAAGGTTGCTCTTGATATGTCCAGAGTTCACCTCTTCGACAAGGACACCGAGAGATTTATCGTTCACTAATAAAACGAAATTTAAAAGGAGCCTCATACGGGGCTCCTTTTTGCGTGGATATGATACGTGCGATGCCGGTAGGTGAGGGCGCAGGTCTTTCCCGTTCGGGGATGGGATCACTGCGGACTGCCGGAGAAGCGATACGTTATCACAAAACAAAAAGGAACCCCGCAGGGCTCCTTTTTTGTATCTGTAAGAATATCAGAATACCTCGTCGTAATCTACGTACCAGTCTCCGTCGATCTCAACGACCTTGATGTCATCTGTCTCGGAAAATCCGAGGGCAGACATAGTAATGTGAACCTTCTTAACGCTCTCAACAATATAACCGAGCTCGGCATATCTGTTTCTGAGAGATACGGAATCGTTGAAGGGAACATCCTCGGTATGAGAGATCTCGAAATTGACAGTCTTGTAGTTCGTAGAGCTTGCCATGAGCATCTCTCTGAGCTCCTGACTGTACTCTGCCTCGGTATCGCCTTCCTTGAATGCAAGCTTTTTGAGGATATCCTCGGGGAGGGTATCAAGCATATCATCATAATCCCCGTCAATTGCAGCTTCGATATGATCCTCTACAACATTCTCGGGGCTGTTTCCGCCGAATACGAGGAGAAGCACCACAACAAGCGCTGCGATCGCAACAAGTGCTACTGCCGCAATACCGATGAGGGTGTTGCGCTTTTTCGCATTTGCAGCACTGCCTGCATTCTGAGGCTGATAACCATAGCCTGCAGCGGGCTGATAGTTGTACTGATTGTACTGAGCCTGATCGTACTGCTGAGGCTGTGCCTGCTGTACGGGCTGTAAATCCTGAGCCTGAGGCTGGGGCTGGGGCTGAGCCTGAGGCTGAGCTCCTACGGCTGCTCCGCAACCGGGGCAGAAAGCCGCATTATCCGAACACTGAGTTCCGCATTTTCCACAAAACATTTCTATATCTCCTTTTGATTAAATAATTAACATATCATAGAAACAGCTCAAGGCTTTCCATGGCAATGTACCAGTCTCCGTCGATCTCCACGGCAAATACACTCTCATCATATGCCTGACCACCGCTGTAAATGGTTACGGTTATTTCCGTTATCGCAGTGGCATCATATCCGATACCGATGTATGTCGCAAGAAGCTTCTGAAGGTTTTCGCCGTACAGCTCGGTTGAGTACTTCACGTCAAAGGTGGCTCCGCGGAACTGCATGGCACCCTCAATAAATTCCTGCTTTATCTCGCTGTATATCTCGTTTTCCGAACCGCCCATAGCAACCGCCATTTTTTTGAAGACTTCTTCGGGAAGAAGCTCAAGAGCAGCATCGGCATCACCGCTTACGGCAGCCTCGATGTATTCTTCTGCAAGCTCCTCGGGAGATGCACCGCCGAGGAAGATGGCTAAAACAAGTACTACTGCAGCCACCACACCGAGAACAGATGCCAGAAATCCGATGATCTTTGTACGCTTTTTTGCGTTCTGTACTGCAACGGGGTTATATGGTTTATATACATACTCAGTACCGCTATTCTGAGGGGCGCTTCCATACTGTGCCGGAAGCGGCTTTATTTCATTTTGTACCAGAGAGGCACCGCATGCGCGGCAGAAGGCCGCATTATCCGCATTATTCGTTCCACACTTACCACAAAACATTATATTTATATTCCTTTCATACTATGATTTATAAAGATAGCCCGACCGTGGGAATACCCTTAGCCGGGCTCAAGCTTATTTTTTATAATGCACTTTCAAAATCCATGTACCATTTACCGTCTATTTTAATTACTACGATATCCTCATCCTGGGTGCTGCCCATAATGCTCATGGTCAGTTCTACCTCTTTTACATCGCTTACAGAGTAGCCGATGGAGGCGTAGTTTGACATAATTTCACTGAGTTCGTAAGAGGAAACATCATTTACCGAACCGATAGTGAAGTTGTCTTCGCTTATCATTCCGCTGATCATAGAAACTGCGGCCTGCATCTGAGACTTGAGATCACTCTCGCTCATGCCCTGAGATTCTGCCATCTTAGCGAAGGAATCCTCGGGGAACAGAGCGATCATGTCATCCACATCACCGTCAACCATTGCATCGATATAAGACTCAACAACTTCTCTGGGGGAGTTTGCACCGGTAGCTCCGCCGAACATGAATATAAGGATCACGGCAAAGCCTGCGATCGCAACGATTCCCACAATGAGAGCCGCTATGATAGCTGAACGGTTCTTTGTCTTTACGGGAGCGTATGCAATGGGCTGACCGTACTGATCGTACTGTGCATACTGACCGTACTGATCCTGCGCATACTGCTGAGGCTGAGCCTGATACTGCTGCTGCGCATACTGCTGGGGCTGAGACTGCTGTCCTCCGAAGGCCGCACCACAGGCGCAACAGAAGGTCGCATTATCTGCGTTCTGTGCTCCACATTTGTTACAAAACATTTTTAAATCTCCTTAATCTGTTAAAATTTGTGTATTATAAATCAATTATAAGTTTATCATTTTGTACATAAAAAGTCAATACTTATTTCATGATTTTATCACGAAAATACCTTTTCAGAATACCTCGTCGGGGTTTATGTACCACATTCCTTCTATTTCAACGGCAATGAAGTACGTCGTATCGGAAGAATCTCCCGCAGTAAGGGTGAAGTGGACACGCTTCGCATCTGTCACCGTGTAGCCGTACCCTGCGGCATCATCACTCAGAGCACTGAGCTCACCGTCGGACACAGCCTCGCTGTACAGCACCGTACGGGTGTAATTTTCGGGAAAATTTTTCGTGGTCCCGATTATTTTATCTGCAAATTCCGAGATAAGCTCATCTTCGCTTATACCACGGGCGGCGGCGAGTTTTTCCGTGAATCTGTCGGGGAGGCATCCGATCACACCGTCAACATCGCCTGCGAACATCGCATCGATATAAGATTCAACCACCTGACCGGGAGTCGTGAAATTCACTGTTTCCGCGGGTACACCGTCATCGGTTTTGCCGTTGTCGGTGCTGTCAAACACCGACACAGCCAGCGTGGCAGCAGCGATCAGTGCCACAGCCGCAACACCTGCCTTTATGATAACCGATTTCTTTTTCGAGGGCTTGGGATACTTTGATACAAACTGCTGCTTGTAGAATTTCTGATCGTCACTGAAATCGGCATGCCGCTTTTCAGCGTAATACTGTTCTTCGCAGAGTCGTTTCGTGTATCCCTCCCCGTATTCATTTGCTTCGTGTTTATCACCGTTCATCGTCTTCCTCCGAATTATGTAGCTCCTGTATTATCGTGTGCGTCATTCATAAGGCTGAACTGATTTTATCATCCGGTGCATCAAAAGTCAACGAAATGTAATATTAAGGTCATATTATGTAATATTCGGAGGATAAACCTCTTACGTGTGTTGCATTTTACCTGCAGATAAAGTATAATTAAAGAAAAAACGAAAAGGTCGTGTCACATGAAGCTTCCTACAGATTATGAAGCGCGTATGAGAGAGCTTCTCGGAGATGATGCCGGGGATTATTTTGCGGCTCTCGATTCTGAGAGCGTACGTGCTATGAGAATAAACAGAACAAAGCTTTCGGGGGATATTCCTCATACCGATGGGGTATCTCTTACACCGTCGGGCATTGATGACGTGTACCTGTTCGACGGAGCCGCAGGAGGGAAAAATCCTCTCCACCATGCGGGAGCTTACTATATTCAGGAGCTTTCAGCCATGCTGCCCGTTCTTTCCGCACCTGTTGAGGAAGGATGGCACGTGCTTGATCTGTGTGCCGCACCGGGAGGAAAAACGGGACAGCTTGCCGCAGCGGTGGGAGAATCGGGATTTGTTGTGACAAACGAATACTCACCAAAAAGAGCGAGAGTACTTCTCGGAAACATGGAGAGGATGGGCTACAGAAACTGTGCCGTGTACAATTCCACACCCGACAGACTCTGCCCCGCATTTACGGGAGCTTTTGATCTTGTGCTTGTTGATGCGCCTTGTTCGGGAGAGGGAATGTTCCGTAAAGAGCCTGACGCAGTGCAGGACTGGAGTCCCGAAAATTCGGACGGCTGTGCCGCACGTCAGAGGGAGATCATGCGCTCTGCTGCCGATGCGGTAAAGCCCGGAGGATATCTCCTCTATTCCACCTGTACCTTTTCCCCTGCGGAGGATGAGGAGCTTATCGCCTCATTTCTTGCGGAGGACGGACGCTTTTCACTTGTGGAGACAGAGCCTCCGACGGGGGCAGGGGAGCTTGTGCGCGGTATCCCTGCGGGGGGATTTCCGACCGAGCTTTGCAGACGTGCATATCCGCACAAAGTGCGTGGAGAGGGACAATTCTTCGGACTTATGAAGAGGGATGACTCACCTGCACCGAAGCCTGTGCAAAAGTCCGACAAAAAGAAGATTCGAGGCAAAGGTGTCCCTGAAATCGGAATACGCCGTCTCACAAAAGCCGAACAGACAGCGGCAGACTCATTCCTCTGTGAATTTTTCGGAGATGAGACAGAGCTTCCCCTTTGTGTGCTCGGCGGTGACATATTCATATGCGATAATACAGAACTTCCCACCGACGGACTTCTCTCTTGCGGCGTGAGGCTCGGGGAGCTTGCCCGTGACGGAAGACTTGTGCCGCACCATCACTTTTTCTCTGCGTACGGAGACAGAGCCGCACTGAAGCTGGAGCTGCGTTGCGATGATCCTCTCCTTGAGAAATATCTTCACGGTGAGGGATTTCCCATGGAAGGAGCTTCTGCGGGATGGGGAGCTGTTACCGTGTGCGGATGCGCTGTGGGAGGCTTCCGCATTGCAGGGGGGTATCTGAAGAACCATTACCCCAAGGGACTCAGAAATTAGAGATACCATACTTTATTTATAGTAAGGATTACTTATATGATCTACACCGTAACCATGAATCCTGCCATTGACTGTATCGTTTCCGTGACGGATATACAGTACGGCAGGGTGAACCGGGCAGGGAATGAGAATATCCGCTTCGGAGGCAAGGGGATAAACGTGTCATATGTACTGGATCGTTTCGGCGGCGATTCCGTTATAACGGGATTTGCCGCAGGATACACGGGTGATCTTCTCGTGCGCGGACTTACGGATGAGAGGCTTATGTGTGAGCTTGTGATGCTCTCAGAGGGTATCACAAGGATAAACGTGAAGCTCACATCCGACAGTGCACTCGGCGATCCCGACACGGAAATAAATGCACCCGGCCCGACACCCTCCGCAGGCGAGCTTTCTGCGCTCACGGAAAAGCTGTCACGTGTGAAGGCTGGTGATGCGGTCGTTCTTGCCGGCAGTCTGCCGCAGGGCGTTTCTGCAGAGTTTGTGAAAAAGATAGCCGCATCTCTGCCTGACGGAGCAGCATTTGTGTGCGATCTCTCGGGAGATGCGCTCCGTGTGGCGGCAAAATGCTCACCTTTCTTCCTGAAGCCGAATGTCCATGAGCTTTTTGAGCTGTACGGCATTCCTCAGACTGCACAAAATCTGTCGGACCGTGTTCTTATCGCAGAAGCTGCCGCAAGACTCACGGATTCGGGCGCAGGAAATGTGCTGGTCACTCTCGGCGGAGAGGGGGCTTATTTCATCTCCTCCGGAG
>JAZUBE010000050.1:0-2192 GCA_045638325.1 Eubacteriales bacterium | reverse complement strand
GGAACCTTTTTTCGAGAAAAAAGGCTTCCTCCGCACACCGCTGCGCTTGTTAAACACCTGCGGTGTTTACTCCTCCAAAAAAGCTTTAAATAAATAGAATAAACGATGTCTTACTATATTTCCTTATAACAGTATCACTGTCGGATATCTTTCGATATACCGTTATCAAAGAATACCCATATCGTCGATTTCAACGTAGTGAGAAATCGACATTTAGGTTTTCCTTATCTGCTTTTTCCGCAATGCAACGTATGTTGCATTGCAACTAACAAATTAAGTAATCCTGTATGGCTACAACAGTATAAAGTTCTTTTGCTTCTTTTCTTTCAAGAAAAGAAGAGAAAAACCGTTCCCCAAACCGTTCCTCCATCACATCTCCACAAAAGCCTTCAGCATCTGAAGACCTGCGGTACCACTTTTCTCGGGATGGAACTGCGCACCGCAAACGTTATCCTTACCGACAGCAGCGGTGAGAGGAGCGCCGTAATCCGTCACAGCGATAACGCTGTCCTCACAGTCGGCAGCATAGTATGAGTGAACGAAGTACATATGCTCACCGTCGGGGGTGTATCTGAGCAGAGGATGCTCCTTCACAATACCGAGTGAATTCCAGCCCATGTGGGGCACCTTCAGCTCTGCGGGAATAACGCCTGCCATAGGCACGACCTTACCCCGAAGAAGCCCGAGTCCCTTGTGACATCCGTACTCATAGCTCTCCTCAAAGAGAAGCTGCATTCCGAGGCAGATACCCATTATAGGCTTGCCCGATGATGCCATTTCGTGAAGAAAAACATCAAGCCCGGGAGCTCTGAGCCTTGCGATCGCATCCTCAAATGCCCCTACTCCGGGAAGGATGATGCGGTCACATGACGCAAGCACGTCACAGTCTCCCGTAATAACAGTTTCGGCACCTATCGCCGCAAGAGATGAGGAAAGAGAGAAAAGATTCCCCACTCCGTAATCTATAATTCCGGTCATTACAGTACTCCTTTTGTAGACGGAATAGCTCCCCCGAGGGTAGGATCAATAGCAAGAGCCGCCTTCATCACACGTGCAAACGCCTTGAATGCACCCTCTATGATATGGTGAGTGTTTACACCTGCCATAGAGCGCAGATGAAGTGCCATGGGGAATGCTCTCACAAATCCCAGGAAGAACTCTCTCACAAGCTCTGTGTCGAAATCTCCAACCTTTGCAGAGGGCAGATCAAGTGCAAATTCAAGATGTGATCTGCCTGAAATATCAGCCGCACAAAGGATGAGTGCCTCATCCATCGGAAGCATAATATCACCGTAGCGAACGATGCCCGCCTTGTTACCCACAGCCTTGGCAAATGCCTCACCAAGTGCGATACCAACATCCTCGGTGGTGTGGTGATAGTCAACGTGAGTGTCACCTTTGCAAAGGACTGTCAGACCGAATCGGCTGTGAGACGCAAAAAGCGTCAGCATATGGTCAAGAAATCCGCAACCGGTGTCGATCTCGGAAGCAGAAGGCTCATCCAGGGATAATGCTATTCTGATCTGCGTTTCCGCAGTGTTTCTTTCAATTACAGCGTTTCTCATATTTATACCTTTGCGATCTCCAAAACCGCCTCATAGAATTTTTCCATTTCCTCGGGTGTACCGATAGTCACACGGAGGTAGTCCTTTATCCTCTCGGACTTAAAGTGACGCACAAGTATGAATCTCTCACGGAGAGCATTGTAAATCTCGCCGCCATCCTTTCCGGGATAACGCACGAAGATGAAGTTTGCACATGAGGGAAGGATATCAAACCCCTTCTCCGTCAGCTTTTCAACAAGTTTTTCTCTTGTGTCTGCTATCTTTCTGCAGTTTGCAGCGTAGTAATCTGCCTCCTCCGATGCAACAGTACCAAGTATCAGTGCAAGGGAGTCCATATTATAAGGATTCGTGGAATAGCGGAGCTTGTCCAGATCTGCCGCAATGGCATCGCCTGCCACCGCATATCCGATTCTTGCACCTGCCATGGAACGGGATTTTGAATAAGTCCTTGTGACAAGGAGATTATCGTACTTATCAGTAAGGGGAATAGCAGTTTCGCCACCAAAATCCACATACGCCTCATCGACTACCACCACACGGTCAGGGTTCGACCGCACGATATCCTCGATAACGTCAAGGGGAAGCGCGATTCCCGTAGGCGCATTGGGGTTTGCGATAAAGAGAGTC
>JAZUBE010000049.1:0-15177 GCA_045638325.1 Eubacteriales bacterium | reverse complement strand
CCGATGCTCTTACAACTATCTACATCAAGGTAGTTGATAACGCAGGAAACTACTGCTACATCGGTACTAACGGACTTATCATTGAGGATAATGCAGCAGAGATCACAATCACTCCTGCAGCTCCCAATGTAAACGGTTACTACAACAGCGATGTTACAGTAAATATCTCTGCAACCGATCCCGACATCTACTCCGGTATCAAGACAGTTGAGTACTGGGTAGTATGCGACGGAGTTGAGACTTACAGAGAGACTCTTAAGAACTTCAATACCGATAATCCTGAATACAGCGAATTCGAGAAGGATAACACCTTTGAGAATACTGTTACTGTAAATGCTACTGCTAATAACAGTGATAATGTACAGGTATTTGTAAAGGTAACAGATAACGCAGGTAACGAGGTTATCAAGCAGAGCGATGTTCTCAAGATCGACGTTAAAGCTCCTAAGATTGATGTTGAATACAAGAATGATGTAAACAATGTCAAACTTGAGAATGCTGTAGACGGCTACTTCTTCAAGCGTACAGCTACCATCACCATTACTGAGAGATCTACCGCGTTTGACAAGCTTGCTGCTAACAGCGCAATCTTTGGCGGTATCAAGGGTGTTGATGTTAACGGAAATGAAGTTAAACTTACTCTTGGTGAGAATATCAGACTTATCGGTTGGACTGATGTGAAGGGGGCAACTCCTGATGAGGATACTCATACCGCAACAGTAGAGTTCCTTGCAAATGCAAACTATACATTCATATTCAACTATACTGATCTTGCTGGTAACACATCTGTTGACTACAATGATGAAAAAGAAAGTACATTTACTGTAGATACTGTTGCTCCTAACGGTACTATTACAGTAGGAGGCAAGAGCGAATGGGGACTTATCCTTGAAAAGCTGACCTTCGGTCTCTTTGGAAACGCTCCTGTAAATGTAACTTCATCTTCTGATGACGCAACCTCCGGTGTTCAGTACATTCAGTGGTTCGAGTCCTCCGCTACCGGCGCAGGTATGACCGCAGATGAGCTTGAAGCAGCAGAGTGGAAGGATGCTCCTATTACTGAGGTAGCTCCCGATAAGCTCACCACTATCTACATCAAGGTTGTGGATAACTCAGGTAACTACGCATTCTACAACACCAGCGGAATCATCATTGAGGATAATACTTCTAATATCGTTATCACTCCCGATAGCGATAACGGAAAGGGCTTCTACAATGATGACTTCAAGGTAAAGATCAATGTAAATGATCCCGAGATCTACTCCGGTATCAAGGAGATCAAGTACCGCGTAGAGTGTGACGGCGTTATTACCGATGAGGGTATCTGGGACTTCACAATTGTTGATCCCACATACGATCAGTTTGTAGCTATCGAAAAGGAGATCACCATCGATGCTGAGGCTAACAACAGCAACAATGTTGTTCTCTATGTAGAGGTAACTGATAATGCAGGTAATGTAAATACTGCTCAGAAGGACTTCAAGATCGATACTACTGCTCCTGTGATCACTGTAGCTTACGATAATAATACATACAATGACTACAGCGGCGTGGCTTACTTCAAGGCTAACCGTACTGCAACTGTATATATTACAGAGCGTAACTTCAATAAAGAAAATGTCAAAGTAACTATCACAAAGGATCTCGCTGAACAGAATATTGCGGATTATAACATTGACTTCAGCCTCTATTCCGAGGGTACCGCTGAGAATAAGTTCGACGATACTGTTTACAAGGCTGAGATCAGCTATACTGCAGATGGTGATTATGTATTCGATATCAAGTATACTGATGAGGCAGGAAATGATGCAGATACTGCAACAGCTGCAAGAACAGATACTGATAAGGCAATCTTTGAGTTCACCATCGATAAGACCGCACCTGTTGTAACTTGTGTCTTTGATAACAATGAATCACAGAACTATAATATTGATGGTTCAAGTTACAAGTCTTACTACAAAAAGGACAGAATCCTTACTGTTACTGTAAATGAGCATAACTTTGATTCTACCAAGTTTAATGCTGTTACAAATGGTCAGATGCTTGATGAAGGATGGGTGCCCAGTAATAATAATGATACTCATACCGCTAGATTCAAGTTTGTAGTAGATGAAGATAACAAGGGTAAGTTCAACTTTAACTGTACAATTAAGGATAGAGCCGATAATTCCGGTGACAGCAGTGTAGAAAACTTTATTATAGACACAGTTGCTCCTTCTCTGACGATTACAGATAAAGTAAAGACTACCAGTGATAGTAGCAAACCTTCTGCTTACAATGATCAGGTATCCTTCGAGGTTACATACACAGATCTGTACATTAATGACGGATCATATGCAATTAAGATTACCGATTCTAACGGTAAGGATGTTACTGATGACTTCAAAAAGGATGCAATGATCAATAGTAACATTAAGAACAGTAATAACGCTGACGAGGAAATTCTTGATACTGTAACTATCACTTATAGCGATGATTCAAGTACCAGAAAGCTTCCTGACGGAATCTATACACTTGAAATTACTGTATACGATATGGCAGGAAACTTCGATTCAGCGTCAAAGAAGTTCTCTGTAAACAGAGACTCCTCTAACTACCTCCTTGATACTTACCTTGATGATGTTATCAAGAATGCATTTAACAAGTCCATAACCGGTAACATCATTATCCGTGAGATCAACTGTACAGAGCTTAAGAGTATCTCTGTAAAGATCACCCGTGATAATCAGACTATCACTCTTGAGAAGGATAAGGATTACACGATCGAGGTTGTAAGAACTGAGGGTGACTGGTACGAGTACAGCTACATCATCAATTCTGATAAGTTTACTGAGGACGGAAACTACAAGATCCTCATTGAGTCTGAGGACGGCGCAGGAAATAAGATCAGTAATATTTCCGCAAACGGTGACTACAGAAAGACCATTGAGTTCTTTGTAGATGATACAGCTCCTACGCTGATCGTATCCGGACTTGACAAGGCTACCAACGACGCTGAGCAGATCACTGCATTTATCACATATGAGGATAACATTGCAGTTGATCGTGTAGAGGTAACTGTAACAGGCGGAAGAGATGAGTCTGTAACCTATGTAATAGGTGAGGGCGATCTTGGCGACCTGAACAAGCTCTCCGATCAGATCGAGCACATCGTTAAGGCAGCTGATGACAGACAGACCCTTACATTCGTAGTATACGATGAGGCAGGAAATGTGAGCGAGAGCATCACAAAGACTGTTACCGTATCTACAAACCTCTGGGTACTGTTCATCAACAACACACCCGTACTCATCGGAACAATCATTGCTCTGGTACTTATTCTCGGTGCCGCAGTAACGATCCCCGTAATGAGAAAGAGACGTGCAAAATAATTAAAGTATAAGAAGCAGCCTCTGTGCTGGCAAACCACAAGGAGGATGTATCCCTGTGGTTTGCCGCGGGAGGCTCTTCTTACGTTTATTGTTTGAGGTAATGATGTGGAACAGTAATGAAATAATTGATGATACCTATATGATAATGGGTGAGCTTGGCCGTGGCGGAACAGGTGTTATCTATCTGGCATATCACCTTCGTCTGGAAAAGTATGTTGTACTTAAAAGAATAAAAGACAACTTTGCAAACATACTTAAGGTACGTACCGAGGTTGATATTCTCAAAAAACTTCACCATACGTATTTGCCTCAGGTCTATGATTTCATGCAGATGGGTAATCAGATATATACTGTCATCGATTACATCGACGGATGCGATCTTGACAGATATATAAAATCCGGTTATGTTTTTACTGAACATCAATTGGTAATGTGGCTTCGCCAATTGTGCGATGTTCTCGGTTATCTTCACGGACAGAAGCCTCAGATACTTCACTGCGATATAAAACCGGGTAACATAATGATAACCTCAGACGGAAATGTCTGTCTCATTGATTTCAATGTTTCACTTGATGAAGGATCAGACAGCGAGCTTTCCGGATTAAGTCAGTTTTATGCATCACCTGAGCAATATGAAAAAGCAATGTCTCTCGTCTATCATACCGGAACTACGGTAACGATAGATCAGCGTACAGACGTATATAGTCTCGGTGCTACGTTTTATCATATGATATCAGGTATCGTACCGACTATCTCAGGACAGAATACTCCTCTTGCTCATATGGGACTCGGGTATTCGAAGGAATTCTTGCAGATCATCGACAAGATGATGGAAACCAATAAGGCTTTAAGATACAAGAATACTTCGGATGTGGTACGTGATATTGATAAAATATTCAGAGGAAACAGAGCTGTAGCAAAGCTTGTAAGCGGTCTCCTTTCAGCATTCCTTGTATATGTTTTGATTCTTATTTGTGGTTTCTGGATGTATTTCCAAGGTAAGGGAATGCTATCTATTGAGGAGTTCAATGTAAAATACAGCGAATTTGAGGTCTGCTACAATTCTGATGACTACAGAGGTGCTATTACCAGAGGAATAGATATCCTTAATAATGTGGAATACAGAGATGTGTTTGAGGATGATGTTGAGAAAAAATATACGATCCTCCATTATATAGGTGAATGCTATTTCTACGAAGAGGATTACTATGAGGCTTGCCGTTACTATAAAGAAACGGTGGAGCTTGGTGCAAATTCTCCTTCGATAGGTGTCTTTATGAGGGATTACGCAATTGCACTTATCCGTACAAATAATCTCTCAGAAGCTCAGAATATTGTAACCGGAGCAAGAGAAAAGGGTCTCAATGAAGAAAACCTCAGACTGATCGAGGCGGAAATAAAAAGCATGAACCGTGATTATAGAGGTACGGTTACTGTCGTAACCGAGCTCATGCACAGTCTTGATCGTGATATATCCATCAGAGCATATCGCCTTGCAGCTGATGCTTACGATAAGCTCGGTGAGTATGATTCTCAGATAGGATGCCTTAATGTGATAGTAAATATGGATCCATCCGCTCAGAATTACAGAATGATCGGAGATGCATATATCAAAAAAGCAGAAAGTTTTCATGAGAATTATATAACAAAAAGAACAGAAGCATATGAGAGTGCTGTTGTCTATTATGAAAAAGTAGTGGCAAGCGGATATCATAATGTATGGGATACTCTGAATCTTTCGGTAGCCTATATGGAACTTGAAAGGTATGAAAAGGCTATCGAGCATCTTAAGAGCGTACCTGCCGAAGAGGAAAATTACAGAGTATATATGTATCTGGCATTTTCTTATGATAAATTAAATGACTATACAAATGCAAGGGAAGCCTGCCTTCGCGCAGTCAGACTTTATGAAAGCTCAACAGAGAAGGATAAGCATTCAAATACAAGCGATATCATAAGAAGCTTGTATCAGCTTGAGCAAAAACTCAGATAAGTGTAAAGGAGATTGAGATATGTCGGGAAACGAATATATAGATATCGGAATTGCGCTTATCGCTGTATCATCGGTTTTATTTGTGGGGGTTGTTGCCGTTATTCTGGTGCTCTATAAAAAAAGTAAAAACGATGGCAAATAATGAATTTTATATTTTTTAAATTTTAATAACAGGAAGTGATATGAATGAAATGTCCTAATTGCAGAAGAGATTTACCAAACCATTCCCTCAGATGCCCATATTGTAACTCGCTCACATCTTCAGGATATAACGATACAAGATATAACTATGAAACAGAGCCTGTCTACAATAACACGCGAAATAATCGCAGATACTATTCGGATCAGAGTAATTATTACAAAGATCAGAGATACGTATCCTATAACTACAATTCAGATCATTACGGGAACAAATATTATGATTATCCCGATAATACCTATTATGATGAACTGTATTATGACAATAATGCCAATAAAGGCGAAAACAGAGATATAAACACAGTTCTTATATCAATGTGCGTTTTCATAATAGGTATGCAGATAATAAATCTGCTTGCAATTTTTGTGCTTATGCTAAGAATGTAATAAAACAAATAAAGAAAGGATTATTTTAGCTATGCAGAGAAAAACATTGATCGCACTTCTGTGCGGACTTCTCGCGATACTTCTGTGTCTGGGAACAGTACTTGTTGTGTATAAATTTACACAACAAGAAGATGACACACAGATATATCAGCAGAAGCTTGACACCGGTAAGAAGTATATTGAAAACGGTGAATACGATCAGGCAATCGCATCCTATAAGGCTGCTATCGATGCTGATCCCACAAATGATGAGGCGTACTATCAGCTTGCACTTCTGTACAGAGATATGAACAGAATGCAGGATATGAAGGCTATTCTGGAAGAAGGTATCAACAAGACCGGTTCAGACAGACTGAAGCAGCTCTATGATTTCTATTTCAAGGAATTCCCCGGCGGAAACACCACAGTACCCGGTATTGATAATACCGATAAACCCGGTCTGGACAATGCAGATGATAACAAGATAACTGACGATGATAAGATCAATATCAGCTATTCAAACAGCCAGATCATCGCTAACTATACATTCAGAGACTATGTGGTAAAGTACCTCAATGCAAATCTCAATAAGGTAAGCAATGAGTACAGATATACCTTCAGCGGATTTAACGGAACACTCTATTTCTTCAACTCAGCAGAGGGTGACAGTATCGATTTTGCAGGAGATATCCCCTTCGATACCGTAAGACCTAACTACGTTATCCTCAATGATCTGAGTATTATGTTTGACGGTATTAAAGCAGGTCAGAGAGTCAAGGTGTCAGAGCTCATGCCTCTCGGTGCATCCGTTACAAAGTCTCAGGCATATGACGGCACTCTCGGCAATTATGTTCAGTTTACATATAACAACTGTGTATTTGAGATTTCTGTTGATCAGAACGATTCGTTCGGAATGGATTCTGCTCACAGACTGTACTCAAAGTTCGGTACAGGTGCAGGAGCAACTGAAAAGAAGTTCACCAACACTATAACTATTATTGATGCAACTACAGGAAGTGGTGTTGCAAACGCGGATGTAGCAATCCGAGAGGGTACAAACACTACTTCTACTCCCGTATTTACCGGCCGTACAGATAGCCAGGGAAGAATTGAATTCCAGCTTTATGCAGGTGTTTACAACATTCAGGCAACCGGTAATGACTATATCGTTGAGACATTTGAGTTTGAGATCTATTCCACCGGTGTTTGCTCTATTGAGAGTATAACGATCTCTCCTGAGCTTCAGGATGAGGCAATAAGAATCGTTCTTGAGTGGGGCGACTATCCTCGTGACCTTGATTCCTACTATGTAGACGATACCGGAAGAGTAAGGGTTTCTTATGAAGACCGTCAGTACACCGATGGTGGCGAGCTTATTGCTGAGCTTGATGTTGATGATACTACCGGATACGGTCCTGAGACTATTACTGTATATGATCTCTCTAAGGATTTCACATATTATGTGCATGATTATACCAGCACAGAGAGTATGTTCAGCAGAAGTGATGTGACTGTAAAAGTATACACCTCAAGCGGTGTTAGCACATACACTATTCCCGTTTCTGATTCAACTGCTAACGGATGGTGTGTATTCAGCTACGTTAACGGAAATATCGTAACTCAGAACAGAGAAGTTGCAGATCGTAACGAGTTCAGACACTACAACTGATGCTGTAGACCGTAATTACGGACAAGATAATGCTTTTAATAATTATTGGTATTCTTGCTTTGATGATCCTTGTAATAGGAATAGTGATTTTCATAAAAGCAAGAAAAGACGAGATCAACAATTACTACAGTGCCGCACAGAATATTCTCAAAGAGAATAAGCTTGATGATCTTCTGAAAAATCCTTATAACAGACGAGATTCAAAGGAAAACCTGCGTATCAAGCCTATGCTGTATCTTAAGATCAAGGATAAAAGTAAATGCAGATATGTGTTTGACCTTGCCGATAATGTGTACATTGGGCGCGATAAGGAAAGAAACCAGGTGTGTGTAAATGAGGCTATTGTTTCTCAACAGCATTGCGTGATAACCTCCGACGGAGTGAATGCGTACGTGCAGGACCTCAATTCATCAAACGGTCTTGAGGTGAAACGAAGATTTACTACATATACTCTGGGATGCGGTAATTCAATGATACTAATGTCAAAGGATGTACTGAAGATCGGTACTACAAGAATTAAGGTCGTTGTGTTCTACTTCGACATGACCTTGATGTAAGAGATATACCGCACAATTGCCCATAGGGTGATTGTGCGGTATACCATAAGAAAACCGAGGTTAATGTTAATTGAGTTCGGCTTTCTTATGGTATACCATATTATTTTGCACCGGTTACTGTACGGTGAGTAAGGAGATATAGATGGTACTTATTGCATACAGATCCGATCTGTATAAGGAATTCGTTCTTCCGAATACAGATAACAGTGATTTTTCAATACTTCTCGATAAAAATATATTCAAATTTGCGACAGATATAAGCCTTCATGTTGAGGTTGCGAGAACTGTAAGAACGCTTCGTGCATCAAAGGATTACCGCATTAAGCTGAACGGTCAGGTCGTAAATGAATGTGTACTTCATCACGGCGATATTATCTCCATAAAAACAAGAAATGGTGAGCGTTTTAACTGTATTATTGCGGATACTGCATCGACTCTTGAAGTGCTTGAAAAATACGATATCAGCTCTACCGATTATATCAGTATTGGTGAGGATAAGGATAATATTATCTCCTACAGCTTTAATGATCTTGTGTCAAAATTCCACTGCGAGATCAGAAAGAAGAATGACGGATACTATATTACCGATTCAAGTAAAAACGGTATTTTCCTGAAATCGGAGAGGATAAATAAATCCCACCACCTCAGATTCGGTGATGAGATCAATATTTTCGGACTTCATATAGTTTTTCTCGGAAATATTCTTGCAGTTGCATCAAACTACGGTGAGCTTTCCGTAAGCGACAGATATATGAAGAAATATAATGCACCTGTAAGGACCGGAACACAGAGAGGTGCATCTGACAGTCATAACGAGGTGTATTTCGGGCGTTCTCCACGTCTTCACTATAATATAAATACAGATCCTATTGAAATTGAGGAACCCCCGGCTCCTAAATTTACAAAAAAGAAGCCTCTCCTCTATACAATAGGCCCCGCATTTACTATGGCAATTCCCATGCTCCTCGGTTCGGGAATGGCTATCGTAAGCTCACAGATGATGGGACGTTCGTCAAGCGCATTTATGTATACAGGTATCATTACTGCTATCGGTTCTGCAGTTATTGGTATGATCTGGGGTATCCTCAATATGCGTTATGCCAAGCAGACCGAGCAGGAGGAGGAGCAGGAGAGATTTAATGCATACGGAAATTACCTTATGGAGCAGGTAAACCGTATTCAGGAATGCTATGCTGAAAATGTAAGCTCCATGAACAGCATGTACCCATCTGCAGCAGATTGCAGCAGATACGATGTTAATACGTCTCAGCTATGGAACAGAAACCGTACTCACAGCGATTTCCTTTTCTGCAGACTTGGAATCGGTGATGTGCCTTTCCAGATGGATATCTCTATCCCAAAAGAAAAGTTCAATGTGGTACAGGATAGCCTTAGACAAAAGCCCTCTGTTATTAAAAGTGAATACGAGATGCTTCGAAATGTTCCCGTGGGAATAGATATGGCAGAGGCGAGATTGTACGGTATCGTCGGAGGAAAGAACAAATCCGGCGCAATGAAAATCATGTATGATATCGTATCACAGGTAGCAGCAAATAACTGTTATACCGATGTGAAGATGATCTTTGTCTATAATGAGAAAACAAAATATGACCGCGATATGTGGAATTTCGCGAGATGGCTTCCACACACATGGTCAGAGGATAAGAAAACACGTTATCTTGCTACAAATAAGAATGAGGCAGCGGACGTGTTCTATGAGCTTGCCAATATTATGCGTATAAGAGGCGAGGATACAAAGGATGTTGTGATCGGAAAGCCGTCTGTCCAGAAACCCCATTACATTTTGTTTATCCACGATGCCGAAATGCTTGAGGGACAGCTTATAGCAAAATATGTATTTGATCCCCGTCCCGAGTACGGACTTACCACATTCATCATGAGCGACCTTTATACCGATCTCCCCAATGAATGTGAGAATATTATTCAGAATGACGGACAGTTCTCCGGTATATATAATGCTACAGAGGCTTTGACCAAGAAGAAAGCCGTTTCATTTGACAGTGTTTCAGCAGATGAGGTAACGAGACTTGCCAAGAGACTGTCAGATGTAAAAGTAAACGAAATAGAGAGTATCCTTGACATTCCTTCCGGAATTGATTTCTTCGAAATGTACGGTGTAAACTCACTTGCAGAGTTTGAGGTATCAGAGCGCTGGAGGAAGAACAGGACTTTCAATACCATGAAGGCTCTTGTCGGTAAAAAAGCAGGCGGTCAGGACTGTTATCTCGATATTCACGAGAAATTCCACGGCCCTCACGGACTTGTTGCAGGAACTACAGGTTCAGGTAAGAGTGAGCTTCTTCAGACCTATATGCTGTCTCTTGCGCTGAACTACAGCCCCGAGGATATAGGTTTCTTCGTTATTGACTATAAGGGTGGAGGTATGGCGAATCTCTTTGAGGGACTTCCTCATATGATCGGACAGATCTCCAACCTTTCCGGAAACCAGATCCGCCGTGCAATGATTTCAATAAAGAGTGAGAACCGCAGACGTCAGCGCCTTTTCAATGAAGCGGGCGTCAACAACATAAATCTTTATACAAGACTTTATAAGAATCATGAGGTCAATGTTCCGATCCCTCATCTGTTCATCATAATCGATGAGTTTGCAGAGCTCAAAAAGGAAGAGCCCGATTTCATGAGAGAGCTTATAAGCGTAGCGCAGGTAGGACGAAGCCTGGGTATCCATCTTATCCTTGCAACTCAGAAGCCTAACGGAACTGTAGATGATAATATCTGGAGTAACTCAAAATTCAGACTTTGTCTCAGAGTGCAGGACAGACAGGATTCCAATGATATGCTTCATAAGCCCGATGCGGCGTATATCTCTCAGGCAGGCCGTGCATATCTGCAGGTCGGAAACGATGAGATCTATGAGTTGTTCCAGTCCGGCTGGAGCGGCGCTGCTTATAACGAAAATGAAGGACTTTCCAAGATAGAGATCGCAAAGATGATCCAGAATACCGGTAAGACCGCCATCGTTGGAAGCCGCCATCAGAAGAAGGCGAAGGACAGGGAACGAAACGAATGGTACAGCCGTGTTGCGGAGTGTATCTCTGCTTCCGCAAGGATCATGGGATATGACAGTATCGCATTCTTCAGGATTGCAGATGATCGTGATACTCAAAGGCTCATAAGCTATACCATTAAAGAAATGAAGCTTTGCGGTCTTGATTTCGCAGATACCAAGGCTAACAGAATGAGCCTTGAGAATTTCATAGAGCTCTGGCCCGATACAATGGATATCCCCGAGATTGTACGGACAGTTCAGGAAAAGGCATCCGAGAGCGGAATAAAGCTTCCCGAGAAAAAAGAAAAGACTCAGCTTGAGGCTATCGTTAATTATCTTTCTGCGGTTGCGGCAAATGAAGGATATAACTACAATCTTCAGCTCTGGTTACCCGTTCTTCCGGAGACTATCTATCTGCAGGATATAAATTCACGCGGAGATATGTTCGAGGCAGGTAAGGGATGGAAGCAGAACAGTGCAGATAAGTGGGATCTCAGCGCAGTTGTAGGCTTGTACGATGATCCCAAGAATCAATCTCAGCTTCCTCTTGTAGTTGATTTTGCCAATAACGGACATCACGCTCTTTGCGGAATGGTAGTCAGCGGAAAGAGTACGTTCATGCAGACGCTTATATATTCTCTTATAAGCAAGTACTCTCCTGATCATCTCAATGTGTATCTCCTTGATTTCAGCAGTCATATGCTTGCTCCTTTTGAAGCGGCACCTCATTGCGGAGGTGTAGTATTCGATCAGGATATCGATAAGGTATCAAAGTTCTTCAGTATGCTTACCGCAGAGATGAACCGAAGAAAAGCTATGCTCGGCGGAGGAGATTTCGTTCAATATATCAAATCAGGTAAGGGTAATCTCCCTGCATGGATAGTTGCAATTGACAACTACGCAGGATTCAGGGAAAAGACTAATAATGAGTATGATGATGCCGTTCTTCGCCTTGCTAAAGAAGGTATCGGATATGGAATTTTCCTTATTCTCAGCGGTGGTGGATTTGGAATAAGCGAGATCCCCGGACGTGTGGGAGATAATATCAGAACTGTCATAAGCCTTGAGATGGGCGATAAGTTCAAGTATATGGACGTCCTCAGAACTACGGGAATCACGACACTTCCCGAGGTTGGAGTAAAGGGACGGGGACTTGCGAATATTGACGGAAATATTCTTGAGTTCCACACAGCTCTTGCCTGTGCGGCAGATGACGATTTTGTCAAGAGCCGTATGCTTGAGGAAAAATGCAGAGAGATGAATAATACCTGGACAGGATCCAGAGCACGTAAGATCCCGGAGATACCTCAGGACTTTACATGGAATGTGCTTGAGGAGCTTGATGAGTATAAGAGTACTGTGGCAGGGGGAAAAATTCTTCCTTATGCGCTTCGTGAAAATGATGCGGCTGTTTATGGCGTTGATCTGTCAAGAACATATTGTTATGCTATAAGCGGTAAGGGAAGAACGGGTAAGACAAATACCCTGAAGCTTCTCATGCTGTCTGCAAATATTCTCGGCGGAAAGATGTTCGTGTTCGAGAGTGGTATACAGGAGCTTAAAAAGACTGCTGAAAAATGCGGTGCGGAGTATATTTCAACAGATAAGGAGATCTTTGATTTCTGGAGTGGTATCAAGGATGAGTTTGTTCGTCGTAACAAGATAAAGAGATCACTTGTGAACGACGGCAAAAACGAGGCTGAGATATACGACGTAATGAAGAACGAAGAGCCCATGTATCTGTTTGTTGCGGATATTACTTCGTTTATGGACAGTATATATAACCCTGACGTGGGAGTAGGCGAAATGAAGGGGTTTGTTGAAAATATTATGGAAAAGGGAATGCTTCATAATATCTTCATCTTCGCTTGTGTGAATACTGAAAATATCGCAATTACAGGTACATATCAGGCGTATAAGAGCTTTGTGGGATACAAAGCAGGTGTGCACCTCGGCGGAAATGTGAATGCTCAGAGAGTATTTACATTCCAGAATATCCCTTATGCGGAACAGTCCAAGGCACTGAAAAAGGGTGTCGGACTTGTACCCTCTGCAGAGGATGATTCTGCAGCAGAACGTATCATAATTCCCGTTGTGTGATTGTTTTCATGGGGATGCCCTGTGGTACAGTTTTCAAAGAGAGGAAACCTTGTGAAAAGGTGAGGTATATGAAATGGTTTCTGTTCTGTTGAACAGCGGCAACTCAAAGGAACTCAGATACCTTGAGGATTATACGAAATTTTTATCATCAAGAGTAAGTGAGGATGAGTGGGAATACAGCGTTTTCATGTCAATGAAAGAAGTTCTCGCTTATCTTGATGACTCTCCCCTCATAGATATAGCCTGTGTTGATCTGACGCTGAAGGGCGGACTTGATGCATCAAAGCATATAAGAGGGTTGAACGGCAACACATTTATTCTTGTTATTGCAGATAAGAATGTGTCACCAATGAGCTATATCAGCCCCGATGTTATGGCAACATCCCTTCTTCTGAGACCCTTCGACGGAGCTCAGCTTAAAGATGTTGTAGGTAAGACAGTCAAGACTTACATAAAAAAGTTCTATGAGAACGATGTCAAGGAAGATGTGTTTGTCGTGGAGGGAAGGGATGGGAAACAACTCGTTCCTTTTGACCGTATATTTTGCTTTGAGGCTCGTGAGAAAAAAGTATTTGCTGTGACAGATAACGCAGAGTATTCGTTCTACGATACTCTTGAAAATCTTGAAAAAGAACTTCCGAAACAGTTTGTAAGATCCCATAGAGGTTTTATCGTCAATGTTGACAGAATAGTGAAGATACAGCTGTCGCAGAGTATCATCATGATGGATGATGATATGGAAGTGCCTCTGTCAAGAAGCTATAAGAGCAGGTTTAAGGATATAATCTGAGAAGGTATCATAATGAGAGAAAGTATATACAAATCATACAGCATGAGAGGAACAGAGCTGGCTCTCCTGCTTGCATCAAAAAATAAAAAGAATATCCATTCATTCGGATTTATTGACGGTACAGAAACCAAAGAAGACTATGTTTATGCCATTGATCATATGGTAAAACAGGGTATAGTTGAGGTTTATGATGAAAAGATCATCGTAAAAAAGCCGTATGATGAGATGCTTGATTTAATGATAAACGCAACAGAGGTCATAACCGTAAGAGCATCAAATGATGATCTCAGAGACTACTGCATTTATTCTAAGAGTGATGATTCTATTCTTGTACTCG
Source organism: Eubacteriales bacterium (assembly GCA_045638325.1). Classification (GTDB taxonomy): domain Bacteria; phylum Bacillota; class Clostridia; order Oscillospirales; family CAG-272; genus UMGS1312. The sequence goes on along the minus strand of JAZUBE010000049.1, from coordinate 765 downwards.
GATTTTCTTCTCTGAAAAAGAATAATGTGGTGCTGACATATCTTGACAGCATGGAGTTTATGGAATCTTTTTTGTCCGGGGAGTATTTCCCCGATGAGATATTTGAGTCAGCGGGAGATGAGCCTGAGATAGTATCTTCAGACATATTTTTTGATATGGTGGATATGCTCAGACATAAGCGCGATATAACTGATGTGCGTTTCCTTCTCGGTGTGGATATCATAAGTAAAGTGAGACTTGAAAGAGAGAGCTTTATCGTGGTGCATATGCCAACAGGAGTCTACACCGCCCATTTCAGAGGGAATGATTTCGATGTTGAGACGTATAACAAAGAAATATTCGAAAAGAAACTTCTGAAGATTGTGAAGGGGGATTTTGACGAGTTATGATAACAGTAATGATACATTCCGTAATGCTTGATGCGGATTATGAGTTCTGCCTTGATTCAAATACTGCGGTGTGTGAACTTGCTGAGGAGATCGGCGAGGTCATCTGCCAAAAGGAACAGATCAGAATAAATGGTGATCCCGAGCATTTTATGCTATATAGTCTTGAGAAAAAATGTGTTATTGATCCCGGTGCAACGCTGAGGGATTACGGTATAAAAACAGGAGATACTCTTTATTTCGGATAAAAAGTGCAATTCATCCTCGGAAAAGTGTCGTTTGTCAGTTTTTGAGCGAGAAAAGAAAAAGAGTGGTATAATGATAACGTCGAAAGAACAAAAGGCAAAAACGAAACAAAAACACAATAAGAAAAGAGGAA
>JAZUBE010000048.1:0-7755 GCA_045638325.1 Eubacteriales bacterium | reverse complement strand
TGAAAGCTCGGGATATGACATAATATGCTCCGTTTCATGTATTTTTGTAAATGATATCACATACAGATTTCAAAGTCAACGAAAAGTGTTACCTTTGAAATAATTTTATCCCGAAAATAAGAGAAAAACTCATAAAAATTTGTGTTTGGGTATATCAATTTCGGATAAAGTGTGATATAATGTATTGATTAAAGTTGAAGGAGGCAGTTATGGGTATTCTTGATGTGTTCAGATCCGGTGGGCATCCCCGTACATCAGCGGTGATTCTTGCGGCAGGTGCAGGCAGCCGTTTTTCCGATGTTGCCGGTCAAAAGCAGAATACGCTCCTTCGCGGAATGCCCGTTGTTGCAAGAACTATTGCGGCATTTGAGAGTTGTCCTCTTGTCGATGAGATAGTTATAGTTTGCCGTGAGGAGGATGTTCCTTCTTACAGCACTTTCCCCGATAAATATGGTTTCGGGAAGATAAAAAAGATTATCCCCGGCGGTGCGGAGCGTATGGATTCCGCAATGGCAGGTGTAGATGCGATAAACGACAAGGCAAAGTTTATTGCAGTTCATGACGGTGCAAGATGCCTTATTACTCCTGAAATGATAGAAAAAACACTTTGTGCGGCGTACAAAGACGGTGCGGCGGCTGCGGGACGTCCATCTACCGATACGGTGAAATATACCGAGGACGGACGAACTATCTCGGAAACCGTTGACCGTACAAAGGTGTGGCTTATCGGTACTCCTCAGGTGTTTATGGCGAATATGTACAGAGCCGCTATCTATATGGCAAAGAAAGACGGTGCCGCTGTTACGGATGACTGTATGATGGCAGAGCGTCTTGGATTTAAGGTGAGCCTTGTGGATGTTGGTGGTGAGAATATCAAGATAACAAATCCCGAGGATATCTATATTGCCGAAGGAATACTCAGACGTCGGGAGGATATGGGCAGATGAGAATAGGACACGGATATGATGCACACCGCTTTTGCGAAGATAAAGAGATGGTGCTCGGTGCGACGAAGATCGACTGCGAATACGGATTTCTCGCACACTCGGACGGTGATGTGCTTCTTCATGCAGTGTCGGATGCGCTTTTCGGTGCTGCGGGAATGAGAGATATAGGATATCATTATCCCGATACTTCCGAGGCTTTCAAGGGCGCAGACAGTGCGGTGCTTGCCCGTGACTGTGCTGATAAGGTAAGAGGCGCAGGTTTCGGTATTGACTTTGTTGATGTTACCGTTATCGCGCAGTATCCGAAGCTGTCACCATATATTGATGAAATGCGAAAAAACACTGCTGCTGCGATCGGTGTTGATGTGTCACGTGTGAACATCAAGGCTACCACCGAGGAAAAAATGGGTTTCACCGGTCGTAAGGAAGGCGTCAGAGTTCACGCCGTGTGTATTCTTTCAGAATAAAAATCCGACGCTCTGCAGAGCGTCGGTATATAAAGCACAGTACAAGACAGCATAGGTTCACGTCCTTTGTTATCAACATCTTTCTGTCCCGTGTCTGTGCGGATTTGGCGGTATTACCGCTGATATTAGGATATGCCGATCTTTCGGGGATGACACCGCAGGCGGCTTGTCCGCAAAATTCAAAAACGGAGATTTTACCATGGAAATGAAAATTTGTCCCTCAGTTCTTGCGTGTGATATGCTTCACCTTGAGGATGAGATAAAAAAAGCAGAAAAGGCGGGCACCGATATTTTTCACCTTGATGTGATGGATGGTGTATTTGTGCCCAATATGAGCTTCGGATTTGACGTGATAAAGAAGATCGGGACTGTTACCGACCTTCCTCTTGATGTGCATATGATGACAGTTCAGCCCTGGAAGTATTTTGATGTTCTCGCAGCGGCAGGAGCATGGAATGTAACATTCCATCTGAATCTTCTTGATGAGGCAGGCACGAGACAGGCGCTTAAGAATATTCATTCTCTCGGAATGAAGGCGGCACTGTCCGTGAAGCCGAAAGAGAGTGCGGATCTTCTTCTGCCTTACTACGACCTTATGGATATGGCTCTCGTTATGACTGTTGAGCCCGGATTCGGTGGTCAGAAGTTTATGGAGGATATGCTTCCGAAGGTAGGACAGATCAGAGAAGCTGCAGGTAAGGATTTCCCCGTGCAGATCGACGGCGGAATCGGAATCGGCACTGCCGGAAAGGCTGCGGCGGCAGGTGCATCAATGTTTGTTGTAGGCACTGCATCCTTCGGTGCACCGGATATGGCTAAGGCGATAGCGGATATCAGAAGTGAAGCCGAGGCGGCATTTGTATATTGATTGAATTTGCATGTGTAGTTAGCGAAGTCAATTGGCACGAGAAGTAAGTGAACAAATCCTAATGTCTGAAAAACCTAAGTTTTTTCGACAAGATTGAGAAAGGGGTGTGATAGCCATGACGGAAAAGTTCATGGACCAGATTGAAGAATTGTTTGCAAATAAAGATTACGCATCCCTCAGACGAATGATGGAGGATGAAGAACCTGCCGATGTTGCGGCTGTGCTTCAGGAGGTTTCAGATGATGAGGCTCTCCGCCTTTTCCGAATAATTCCGAAGGACCTTGCGGCAGAAACGTTCGTCGAGATGGACTCCGATCTTCAGCGTTCCTTTATTGAGAAGTTCAGTGACCGAGAGATCACCGAAATGCTTGATGAGATGTTTGTGGATGATACCGTTGATATCATTGAGGAGATGCCTGCGAATGTTGTAAGAAGGATCCTTGCAAACTCATCACCTGAAACAAGATCACAGATTAACCAGATTCTTAAATATCCCAAAGACAGCGCAGGCTCCATTATGACAACGGAGTTTGTAGAGCTTCGTCCCCATACTACCGTCGAGGAAGCTTTTGAGCGTATCCGTGTAACAGGAGTTGATAAAGAAACTATCTATACCTGTTATGTTACCGATGACAGTCGTGAGCTTATCGGTGTAGTTACCGTAAAGGACATGATCCTCGGCGGTAATGAGATTGAGGTCGGCGATATCATGGAGACCTCCATTATATCAGCCGAAACACATATGGATAAAGAGGAAGTTGTTAAGCTTCTTGATAAATATGATTTTCTGGCCCTTCCCGTAGTAGATACCGAGGGTCGTCTTGTGGGTATCATCACTTTTGACGATGCGATGGATGTCATGAGGGAAGAGGATAGTGAGGATATCGCAAAGATGGCGGCGATTACTCCTACCGAAAAGCCGTATCTCCGTACCGGAATATTTGAAATATTCCTCAGCCGAGTACCGTGGCTTCTCATACTGATGGTTTCAGCCGCACTTTCGAGCTATATACTCAACTACTACGAACAAAGCCTTACTGTGGCTCTTATGGCATATATTCCCATGCTTATGGGTACGGGCGGTAATGCGGGAAGCCAGGCGTCGGTTACAATAATCCGCGGACTTTCACTTGGCGATATCGAAATGGGTGACATTTTAAGGGTCATCTGGAAAGAGATGCGTGTTTCTGTTCTTTGCGGTGTGGTTCTTGCTGTTGTCAACTTTGGTAAAATGATGATATTTGACGGCGTTGGATCAATGATCGCACTGGCAGTCAGTGTTACTCTTGTACTGACTGTAATGATAGCAAAGGTCGCAGGCTGCTCACTTCCCATAATCGTAAAGAGAATAGGACTTGACCCCGCAGTCATGGCAAGTCCGTTTATTACTACTATCGTTGACTGTATTTCGCTTCTCGTTTATGTCAATGCAGCAGGAATTATGCTTTCGTAAATCTTGACAAACAGGGCGAATAATAATATAATTTATAAAGTAAAATCTTCCTTAAAAGGATGACTTCGGAGGGGTATTATGTATATCGGAATCGATCTCGGAACAACGGGCTGCAAGGCCGTACTATATGATTCCGAGGGGATAGCCCTCTCTGAGTTCAATAAAGAATATTCCCTTATATGCAGGGAAGGCTTCGTTGAACAGGACGCCGAAATGTGGTGGAGTCTCGTTACCGAGGCGCTCCTGTTTGTGACAAAGGAGCATGGTGGCGACGGTGTGCGCGGTATTTCTGTCAGCACTCAGGGGATCGCTGTCGTTCCCGTGGATGCTGAGGGACATACTCTTGCTAATGCCATAAGCTGGCTGGATGTCCGTGCAGATGCTGAAGCAAAGCTGCTTGCGGATCATTTCGGACGGGATACCATATATAAAAAGACGGGTAAATTCTGTAACCCTGAATACACTCTCCCGAAGCTCATGTGGTGGAAGACTCATGAACCGGAATTGTTCGAAAAGGCACACAAGTTCCTTCTTCCGCTTGATTTTCTTAATATGCGTCTCACAGGACGTGCCGTGTGTGACTATACTATCGCAGGCGGTACTATGGCATACAATATCGTAGATAAAAAGTATGACTGTGAGCTTCTCGCATTTGCGGGAGTCGATGAAGAGAGACTTCCCGAGGTGGGATGTATGGGTGATCTTGTGGGAAAGGTGCTTCCCGATGTTGCGGCTTTTACCGGTATTTCTCCGGACTGTGAGGTTTATCTCGGCGGTCAGGATCAGAAGCTTGCGGCGATCGGTGCAGGCATTGATGAAACGAGTGTCACAGTGTCATTCGGCACAGCTACCGCTGTGACTAAGCTTACGAAAATACTGCCCGATGAAGTCGATTTTTCAAGATTCCGTTTCAACGATGAATACTACTCATACGAAGGTGTCGTCAGCACAAGCGGTGCGGCACTGAAGTGGGCTGCAAATACCATATTTGCAGGGAAGAGTTACAGAGAGCTTGATCTGCTTGCAATTGAAGCAGGATCATCTGCGGGAGTCACCTTCGATACCGATCTTACGGACTGTGGCGTGATTTCGGGGATCACTCTCGGTACAACTCAGGGCAATATAGTGTATGCGCTGTTTGAAGGCGTATCACGTGCCATTGCGGGATTTGCCGCAGATATGGGAGACTTTGACAGACTCTTCATCTTCGGTGGCGGATCAAAAAGCGAGATCTGGTGTCAGATACTTGCTAACGTTTCCGGAAAGCGCATCATAGCACTGAGTACTCCGGAAACCGCATCCCTCGGTGCGGCAATACTTGCATCGGGCGGAAAAATTTCTTCGGCTACAGCTGCAAGGGAATATACCCCTGCGGTATAAATAAAATCAAAAATTATTTACTATCAATAAAGGAGACAAAACTATGTTTACTTTCAAGCCTGCGGATTTCGTTCCGTACAAAAATCAGGAAGTCCTCGAGAGATGCCGTAACATCAAGCGTGAGGATATGACAAAGCACCCCAACCCCAATTTCCGTATTCACATCGTAGATAATCCCGGTGGAATCTGGATCGCTGATATGATCGCACGTATCCTTCGTTCAGATATCCTCAACGAGAAGTGTGTAATGATCCTTCCCAATCCCTGTCCCGTTATCTACTGCACAGTTGCTGAGACCATCAACCGTATGAACATCAACTGCCGTAACGTACATATCTTTACCATGGATGAGTGGGCTGACGATCAGGGCAATATTGCTCCCGCTGATTATAAGGCAGGCTTTACCTACTCTCAGCTGAAGTATTTCTACGGCTCTATCCGTGAGGATCTCCGTATGCCTCTCAGCCAGGTTCACTATCCTACAAACGAGAATATCAATGATTATTCCAAGATGATCACCGAGTGCGGTGAGGGCGGTGCCGATATCTGCTACTCCGGTCCCGGCTGGGCAGGTCACATCGCATTTATCGATCCCGATACCCCCGAGTTCGCCTGCAGCTCCGTTGAGGAGTTCCTTGAGATGGATGCAAGAGTTCTTACTCTTAACCCCATGACCATTATGCAGAACTCACTCCACGGTGTATTCGGTAACTCCGGTGATATCGCAAACGTTCCCCCCAAGGCTGCTACTATTGGTCCTGCTGACGTTAAGAGAGCTAAGAACCGTATGGAGTCTCACGACCTCGTAACTATGGGTCAGTTCTCCAGCTGGCAGAGAATGATCTCCCGTCTTATCTGCTACGGTGAGGTAACTCCTCAGGTTCCCGCATCTATTCTTCAGCTTATGGATACCGACGTTTACATGAGCGAGGCTATCGCTGCTCCCTTCGGATGCTTTGAGAAGGTTGGCTATTGATGAGCGTCAGTTATAAGTCAGATTATACTGTTTACGGACGCCTCCTCCTCGATGATATAATCATCGAGGATGGGGCTGTTGCCGTAGAAGGCGGTATTATAAAATATTCCGGATGCGCCGGCGGTGCTCCCGTAATTGGTGAAGTCATCTACGCAGACGGAATCATCGCTCCCGGATTTGTGGATATCCATTGCCACGGTGGAGCAGGTAAACAGGCTTTCCAGGATACAAAGCATGTTGCCGACCACCACCTCTCTCACGGTACTACAGGAATGCTTATCACATTCTACCGTGATCTCGGCCACGAGAATACCGTCGGTTACATAAATAATGTAAAAGATGAGATGGCAAAAGAGGGATCAAATATCCTCGGAGTCCATCTTGAGGGCCCGTATCTCAACCCTGTTTACGGTTCCGGCGGTGTATATGAAACTCCCGTTGATCCCGTAAAATATGCGGAGTTTGCAGATTCCGGCGTTATCCGTCAGTGGTCATTTGCTCCCGAAGTTAAGGGAACTGATGAGTTCCTTAAATATATCGTGTCAAAGGGAATCGTTCCCGCTATGGGACATTCATGTGCATCCCCCGAAGATGTTAACAGAGCAACTGATGGCGGTGCTAAGATCGTAACCCATATGTTTGATGCAACCGATGCATCAATTAAGCCCACAAGATGGGGCGGTACCATCGAGACCACCTTCAACTGTGCGTGCCTTCTCCGTGATGAGCTCTACTGCGAGATCATCTGTGACAGAGAAGGAATCCATGTGCGTCCCGAAATGGTGAAGCTTGCGATAAAGACTGCAGGTATCGACCGTATCGTTGGTATCACTGATTCAAGCTACGGTTCAAATCCCGACGGCACAAGGCCTCCCGAGGATGACTTTGACGTAAGCTTCGTCAACGGAGAACTTGCGGGAAGTAAGCTTACCATGGATGCCGTTGCACGTAATTTCAAGGCTCTCGGACTGTCTGTCACCGACGTGTTCAAAATCGTATCTCTGAATCCCGCAAAGGCTATCCGTATGAGCGATACAGTGGGAAGCCTCAGAGAGGGCAGACGCGGAGATGTTCTCATCATCGACGAGGATATCAACATCAAGGAAGTAATCAAGGCAATATAATTATAACCCCGAAAGAAGGAATATAAAATGCTTAAAATTGGCGTATCTATTACGGATATTTCTCCGAAGCTCGGTGTGCAGCTTGCGGGATATCCTCATTGCCTTCGTCCCAACGAAGGTGTACACGATCCTCTTTATGTTTCATGCATGTTCATCGATAACGGTGATAAGAAAGTTGCGATCGTAGCAGGAGATATCTTCTGGTACAGCAAGGAGTTTGTACGTACTCTCCGCAGCCGTTTCGATTTTGATATAATTACCGCTTGTTCTCATACTCACTGTGCTCCCTGGATCGGTAAGCGCCATGAGTTTGAGTACAATGAGGGTGTCCGTACCGATGAGGAGTACGAGGCATTTATGCTTGAAAGCATCACACGCATCGTGAAAGAAGCATCCGAGAATACCTTTGAGGGTGAGATCGGTACATATGTAGGTCACTGTGGTGCAGAGCAGGGTGTAGGCGGAAACAGACGTGAGAAGGGTGGCATTGCCGATCCCTCCGTCAACCTTATCGTTGCACGTGATGCCGATAAGAAGATC
>JAZUBE010000047.1:0-3605 GCA_045638325.1 Eubacteriales bacterium | reverse complement strand
GCAACTTCGGCGTTTGAGATGGTGCCTTATAGCACGTGACGATGGGCGGCTTGTAATAGGAACGATGGGCGGCTTGCAAAGCGGGACGATGTGGGCATCGTCCCCTACAACGGAATCGTGCGTGTTCCTATACCCGAGTGGATTGACGTGTATCATAAATCCAACCCGTAGGGGAGGGGCTTGCTCCTCCTGCAACGTACAACCCAAACACCACGATGCAGTCGTCCCCTGCAAAAACCGTGCGTATTCCCACACCAACATACCCCATTCTCAATTTTGCATTTATTCCAAATATTTTGCATTGACCGCAAAAACGTCGTCTGCTACAATAATAACGTGTATTATTTTGTCGGACGGTACCTATGAAACATATTTCAAAAACAAGAAAAATAAAAATCTGGGAGATCGTAATGAAGCTGGCATTTACAGCCACCCTCGCAGATCTCGCCTACATAATTTTTCGGGTGACAAAACCCGCAAAAACCATCGGGGATGCCCTCTTTCTCAGCCATGTTCCGCAGATGCTTGAGGCAGTCCTCCTTTCAGCCGCAGTTATTATCGTATTCAGCGCAGCAGCGGCATATATCATAAGAGAGGATGAATTTCGTGAAAAATGAGTTTTTCCGAAAACTGAAAAATGACGGAGAGATGCTCGGTATCTCTCCCTTTTGTGCGTCTGCAAGCCGTATAATCGTGGGCTTTTCGGGCGGTGCGGATTCATCCCTCCTCCTCTCATATCTCGTGTATCTCCGTGATACAGAGGAGAATTACCCCGAAATTACGGCACTCCACGTTAATCATATGCTCCGTGGTGACGAAGCCGACCGTGACGAGGATTTCTGCCGGAATCGTTGTGCGGAGCTCGGTGTGCCTCTTGAGACGGTGCGCGTGAATGTCCCCGGGATTATGGAAAGCAGCGGACTCGGCGCCGAGGAATGCGCAAGAAACGCAAGATATGATGCATTCCGCAGGATGGCAGAAAAATGTGAGGGCTCAGTCGTCGCTACGGCTCATAATGCCGACGATAATCTTGAGACTGTGCTGTTCAATCTGGCGAGAGGCGGCGGTACATCGGGACTTTCGGGAATTCCGCCCGTCCGTGACGGGTACGTGGTGCGCCCACTCCTGTGCCTTAGCGGTGAGGAGATACGAAATGCCTGTGAGAGCATGGATATCCCTTTCGTGGTGGACAGCACCAACGTGCAGGAGGAATACACAAGAAATTTCATGCGTCATTCCGTTGTACCTCTTCTTCGTCGGGTGAATCCCGAAGTGGCGGCAGCTTCAGTCAGATCAGGCATGATCCTCCGTGAGGATGAGGACTACCTGCGCTCTCTTGCAGTTGAGGCGGTAGGAGAGTACCTCCCGAAAACGGGGATTTCCGATTCTGTGGAGATCCCGAGAGCCGCTGTGGCAAAGCTCCCTTTGCCCGTTATGTCCCGTGCGGTCATGATGGCTGTAGCGGCGGTGACGAATGTCCGTGCAAGTTCTGAGCAGATCCGCCTTTGCAGGAGACTTGTGACGGATGTGGGAACGGGAAAGGTCACGCTCCCCGATAATGTGGTGTTTGAGGTCGCAAGAGATCTTGTGATCGTTGAGAGAGCTGCGGGTACTGTACGGGAGTTCTGCATTCCTGTAGAATTGCCGGAGATTGGCGAATGTCTCCGCTATTCCTGTGCCGAGGGCGGATTTGACCTGTATCTCTCGAGAGATATTGAAAGTCTTCCCGATCATGATGAAAATATTTACAAATTATCTATAAACACAGCCATCAGATTTGATACAATATATGGAAAGGTATATGCAAGGCAAAGGCGCGACGGTGATACTCTTTTTCTTGGCGGTCACACGAGACGGCTGAAAAAGATGATCTGTGAGAGAGGTATCCCCGAGAGCAGACGGGCGAGACTCCCCGTGATCTGCGACGATGATGGGGTGCTTGCGGTGCCCGGACTTCCCGTGAGGGGGCCTGCATATGCAAGAGAATGTGACTTTGCAAAAAACGTGCTTTATGTGCGTTACTGCCTTAAATGGAGGATATGTGATGAGACATCCGATGCTTGAGTGTGATATTGAGAGCATTCTTATCTCCGAGGAGAAGATCGATGAGATCGTGACACGTATTGCTGCCGATATCGACAGTATGTACTCTGCGCCGGATTCAAAGCTGCTTCTTCTGTGCATACTAAAGGGTAGCGTTGTCTTTATGGGCGATCTTATGAAGAAGATCACCGTGCCTGTAGAGATCGATTTTATGAAGGTGTCATCTTACGGTGCATCTACAGTCAGCGGTGGCCGTGTTAATATTATCCTCGACCTTAATCGCAAGGATCTGAAGGACTGTGATGTTCTTATCGTTGAAGATATTATCGACAGCGGAAAGACTCTTTCCTATCTGACCGAGTATCTCCGTCTGAACGGGGCAAAGAGTGTGCGGTCCTGCACTCTCCTTGACAAGCCCTCACGCCGTGAGGTGGATTTTGTACCCGATTTCGTCGGCGAGGAGATCCCCGATGAATTTGTGGTGGGATACGGTCTTGATTATGCGGAGAAGTACAGAGCACTTCCTTATGTGGGTATTCTGAAGCCCTCCGTGTACGGAAAGTAATAATAACGAGCTTTTGGGGGATTCCCCTTAATATATGAAGAAAGGCATTGCCAATGAAGAATAATTTTAAGATCGGCATATTTTACGTCCTGCTTATTGCAGTGATCGTGTTTGCCACAGCTTCTCTCTTTACAGGTACTGAGAGCGAGGAGCTTTTGTACAGTGATATCAGAGGCTACTTCGTGAATGAGGAAGTCAAGAGCTTCGTTATTGACGAAGATGTGCTTGAACTTGAGCTTCGCGACGGTGAGGAGACAAAGACCGTCAAGTACGAGCTTCGTGATGTATCGTTCTTTGTATCTGAATTCAGAGATATCATCGCTGAGCAGTACGATGAGGGTATTCTTGAATCATACGATTACCCGAAGCCCTATGAGATGCCCTTCTGGGTATCCTTCCTGCCGTATATTATCGTTATCGTTCTGTTTGTTGTGATCTGGTTCTTTGCCATGAATCAGATGACCGGCGGCAAGGGCGGCAAAGGCCCCGGCGGATTCGGTAAGGCTAAGGCTAAGATGCACACCGCAGATATGCCCAAGGTATTTTTCAAGGATGTTGCGGGAGCTGATGAGGAGAAGCAGGAGCTTGAGGAGATCGTTGAGTTCCTCAAGGAGCCTGAGTTCTTCACAAAGCTGGGTGCAAAGATCCCCCACGGTGTTCTGCTGATGGGCCCTCCCGGTACAGGTAAGACTCTCCTTGCAAAGGCTGTTGCAGGTGAGGCAGGTGTGCCTTTCTACTCTATCTCCGGTTCCGACTTCGTTGAGATGTACGTCGGTGTCGGTGCATCAAGAGTGCGTGACCTCTTTGAGACTGCAAGAAAGTCAAATTCCGCTATTATCTTTATCGATGAGATAGATGCTGTGGGACGTCACAGAGGCGCAGGTCTCGGTGGCGGTCACGATGAGAGAGAGCAGACGCTGAACCAGCTTCTGGTTGAGATGGACGGATTCTCCGCAAATGAGGGTATCATCGTTATGGCGGCGACCAACCGTCCCGA
>JAZUBE010000046.1:0-2171 GCA_045638325.1 Eubacteriales bacterium | reverse complement strand
GGTTGCGCCGAAGTTACCGTCGATCTGGAACGGAGGATGGTTATCGAAGAGATTATAAAGAGTAGACTTTGAAAGAAGCGCACGGAAGTTTGCATAAGCTTCCTCACCGTTTCTGAGTCTTGCAAAGAGATTTATAAGCCATGCACGGCTCCAGCCTGTATGTCCGCCGCCGTGAGCAAGACGTCTTTCGAGAGTCTTTCTCATAGCGGTATAATATTCGGGGGTCTGACGGGTTATCTGTGCGCCGGGGTAAAGACCGAAGGAGTGAGAGATATGTCTGTGACCGGGTTCCCATTCCTCGTAGTCTTCAAGCCATTCCTGAAGCTGACCGAAGGATCCGATCTTCATCTTAGGCATTCTCGCTCTCACTTCCCTTGCCTTTGCACCGAGCTCGGAATCGATTCCGAGAATATCCTCGCATTCGGCGTAGAAATCAAGAAGTCCGCCGATTATCTGAGTATCCATTGTTGGAGATATTGCAAGGAATACGGAAACCTTCTTGCCGTTAAGGTCAACGTAATAAGAGTTTTCGGGAGACGTTGAGGGTCCCCAGAGAAGTTCGCCGTCGGGTCCTTCAAACATAGAGTCAATGAAGAAGAGCGCGCTGTCACGGATAAATTCGTAAGCTGTGTTTCTGAGGTAATCCGTGTCCTTTGAGTAGAGGTATCTCTCCCACATCTGATAAGCGAGCCAAGCTCCGCCTACCTGCCAAAGTCCCCAGATCCCGTCACCTGCAGCCGCAAAGCCGTAGATGTCAGAAATGTGGTGCACAACTGCACCGCGGGACTTATAATTCTCCTTTGCAACCTTACGTGCGCCCTCCAAAAGGGTGTCATTGATATAATTAAAGAGACCATAGGTACACTCGGCAATATTTGCACTTTCAGCAGGCCAGTAGTTCATCTGAAGGTTAATGTTGGTGTGATAGTCACTGTTCCAAGGGGACTTCAGACCTGTTACCCAGAGGCCCTGCAGGTTAGCCGCCAAGGTATCCTCGCGGCTGGAGGAAACGAGAAGATATTTACCGAACTGGAAGTAAAGTGAGATCATTCCGCGGTCGATTGCGCTCTCGTCATCGGAAAGACGGCGGAGGCGGCGTCCTGCACTGAGCTCTTCAAGAGACTTGTCCTCTTCACCGAAAACGATGTCGGATCGATCCATGATAGCTGAGAAATCTGCGATATGCTCAGCCTTAAGAGCTTCAAAGCCTCGGTCAGCCTGAGAGATGTACTTCATGGTATCAAGCACAGGATCACGGAAAGAAGTAACAACTGATACGTACGCATAGGCATAGGTAGCGTTAAAGAGGTAAACGTCTTCCCACCACTGCTGAAGGAATCCGTCGGTCTCAACACGTACAGTAACTCTGAAAGGATTGTTACCATCTGCGGTAGTACAGAACATATCAAGAATAAGCTTGCCGTTTTTTTCATCAATGTCAATTTTCTTTGAGGTAACGTTCTCACGGTTGAAGTAGAACTTTACTCTTTCAGTGGGATCGCACTCAACTCTTGTACAGACAAGACGAGCGGGATGGGAAGCAAAGCTTTCACGGTGATACTTCTTGCCGTATCTTTCGTAATCAATGGTGAGAACACCGCGCTTCAGATCAAGAAATCTCTCGTAAGATGAGGATTCGCTGTCGTTATGTATATCAATATAGAAATCGCCTGCTGACTCATATGACTTGATCTCAAAGAAATAATTCTTGAAGTTTGCCATAGCCCATTCTTCCGCCGCGGCAGGACCTTCTGTGAGGAAAAGCTTTCTGATGTAAAGGAACTTATCGTAGTAATCGGAAATATGGGTATCCATAGGTCCGCCGTCCCAGATACTTTCTTCATTAAGGCAGTAATGCTCGCTTGCAACGCCACCATAGATCATGGCACCAAGTGAACCTGCGCCGATTGGAGAGGCGTTCTCCCAAACCAGAGCTTCGCTTTTTAACTTTAAGATGTATTCTTTCATAATACTTCTCCATTACTGAATTTTTTCGTATTTATTCCCTGTTTTAAGGGTTATGTTCTTAATTATTCTTCCTCACTCATTACGTTAGGGGTATTTTTAATACTAACGCTTGCAAGAGGGTTCTTACTCATTGCTGACTCCATACTCTTGTCGGAAACATGGGTATATATCTGCGTAGTATTAAGCTGCTCGTGACCTAAAAT
>JAZUBE010000045.1:0-1911 GCA_045638325.1 Eubacteriales bacterium | reverse complement strand
TTTACCTTGTCGGTGTTTTTCGTTATATATCACTTTCCGTGATATTCATTGGTGGAGATGATACGTAACTGCACGGTATCACGGATAGTGGGGTGAGGATAGAGTCGGTGTTACCGATGAACTGAACGTGATAGGCAGGATCGGCATAGATCATTTTGATTCCTTTATAAATTTAATAGCATTCAATAGTCCCAAAAATGATATACCAACCGATACAGCAGAAAGACAAATCGATATGATCTTTGAAGAGGTAGAACCAGTAAAATAGTCTGACACCATCCCGATTGAACTGCCAAAGCTCATATAAATTAAACTAATCAGAAGATATTTCTGTTTTTCAAGATTTTGAGTACGTTTGATAAGATCGATTATTTGATTCTCATCATACTCTCTGACACTATTACATTCACTCTCTCTACCATCTATTAGTTCAGCTATTGTAATACCCAGTTCCGAACATAGCATCTCTATAACTGAATAGTCCGGCATACATCTTCCGTTTTCCCATTTTGACACAGTCTTATTAGAAACCGAAAGTTTTTCGGCCAGCTGTTCCTGAGTTATATTCTTCTCTTTACGTTTTCGTGCAATAAATTTACCGATGGTTATTTGATTCATATCCGAACCTCCTGTTAATCTTATGACACAATGATATTACTTTATAGGCTTAAAATCTATCCCTTTTAAGGAGAATACGAGTAGAATTCAATCAATCTGCTACACAAACGTCACTGTATCGTTCACATGACTTTTCTCCTTTTCTTTTTGGTATCTTAATTCTACCACAGTCGATGTACCAAAACGAGGACTCGTAAAGTGCGCGATCACATATACAAGAAAAGCATCTACCTTTTCAGATAGATGCTCCCATTTTGCCATAATCATCAGTACCCTTCTCACGTTACTATTCATTATCACAAAAAATAGAGACCACGGTTTTGAGCTTGATTTCCTTGCTTTTTCTGAGTTCCCGAAAGCGAGAAATTTGAGTTTTTTGGGTGCTGGTGGAGACCTGTATCTGAGACCGCAAAAGTCCCCCTCTGCTTCCTTTGTGGGAGCTGAGGGGGATCTCTGTTTATGCGATGTTGAGGACGATGGAGACGTCGGTGTTGGAGACTGTGATTTCCCTGATGATTGATTTTAGGTACATCTTTACCGCAAGGCTATCGCCATCTTCCATTAACCTGCGGATATCCCTGCAGAGCTTCTTGCGGTCATTCTCTGTAATAGGACCATTCTCTGCCTCTAATCTCGCAAGTTCTGACTTCAGAATATGCTTTCTTCCACTAATTTCTTCAAGCTCGGCACGCATATCCTTTGATGCCTCACTGCTGTTCACCTCACATATGGCCTTCACAAGATTCGTAGTTGATTTTTCAAGGCCACGTATACGATCTTTAAGATTACGTATCTGCTCCGCATTATTATCAGAGTTGTAGAGCGTTATAAGGTCATCTCTATTGTAGATGTCACTAACTATTGTCCTTATAACGAAAGGATCCAGGTGGTCTGTTCTCACTCCTCTGTTTGAGCATTCATGTTCCTTATGCTTGGGGCAGTAGTAGTATTTATAGGTTTTACCATGACTTCTGACGATGGAGCCTATCATCAGGCTACCACATTCAGCGCATTTGAGGAAACCACAACCGCTTAGCAAATAGAAGTGACGGTTCTTTGAAGGCGATGTACCGTTATTTCTCTCACTAAGGAGCTTCTGTACCCTGTCGAATTGTTCACGGTCAATGATCGCCGGGAACGCATCGGGAATACGAACCTGCTCTTCAATGGGCTTCTCCGCATGCTGATTACGCCTACCCTTGCTGTCCTTCTTTCTCACCTTGTTCCATATGTACATACCGGTGTACTTCTCCTGACGCAAGATTGAGTAAAAGGAGTTGACAACAAACTTTC
>JAZUBE010000044.1:0-3337 GCA_045638325.1 Eubacteriales bacterium | reverse complement strand
GTATTCGCACTCACCCTCAGGTACATTTGTCATATCGCATCAGGAGCCATATTCTTCGGCACGTGGGCTGAGTGGTTCTTTACCGATGTAATGCCCGGTCTTGGAGAATGGGTGCTCTCCTCATTCAGCGGAGGCGGTCTTGCGCTCGTGTACTCCATCGTGTACAACGGACTTTACATGATCCCCGAGATCATTCTCACCGCAGTACTTGCACTGATCGTTCCTAAGGTAATGGGAAAATACGTGAAGAGATACGAATAATATTTTCAAAAGAAAAAATCCGATACGGTTCTCACCGTATCGGATTTTTGTTGACCTGAGTTATGCTCTTCCCTCTTTGGAAAGGATGGGAAGTGTGGGTACGAATGTAAGCATGGGATTCTTTGACAGATCATAAGTAGAAGGAGCAGTAGTGTATACACGGTCCTGAGGCAGATTTGCCGCCTTGTATGTGTCAACGAGCCACTTATAGCTTGCCTCGTATACTGCACGAGTCTCTGCATCACCGTTCACATAGTCTCTCTCGTATGTAGCGCTAAGTCCGATAAGCTCCATATGGAGACGGAGGAGAGTGATCTTGTGCTCTGTCTCTGCATCCTTTGCATAACGGATAGCACTGTCAAAGAGCTCACGCATGATTCCGTAATTCTCTCTGTAGTAGCTGATATCCATCATATCGAGAGGATAGTGGTAGTTGTTGATGAAGCATCCGTCGATCGCGTCACCGGACTGCTGGTGCATATCAAGGTACTGACGGATATAAGGTGCAGACTCCTCACCGTAAACACATGTGATGTACTCGTCGATCATGGCAAAGAATTCTTCTCTTGTTACGTCTGCATTGTACATGAGCTTACAGAAGAGATACGCCTTCAGATTCTCAAAGTTGTTTGTCTCGGAAGAAGAACCTTCTGCGTAGTAACCGAATATTCCGAGAGATGCAACGTAGGTTACGTCCTCGTAGATCTCGTATACGTTGGGGCAGGGACCGAGGTTGCTGAAGAAGGTGGTGGAGTAGTGCCAAGCGTAAATGCGGTCACAGATCTTAGTCCAACCCTCAAGCTGAGCTCTCTCCTCAACATTGTTGGTACCGAGAGTGGTCTCGTATCCCTCGCAAAGACCGTCGCAGATAGTGTGCTGGTTACATCCCTGAATACAGTAGTAGATAGATACATTATCACGGGGCACGGTCTCCTTGGGGAGCTTTCTTGCCGCAAAGTAGATTGCAGTGTTAACGATCATACCGGGATATGCTTCGTCCACCGCTGCAGCTACATCGTTTACAAATCCGAGGTAAAGATCGGTGAAGCTGGTAGAACGGATGACCTTCATGCAGTCATTACACTTACAGAAGTTGGTGTTATCGTTCATGGAACAACCAACCTGCACGGTGTCAAAGCCGATTCTGGTGTTGAAGGGAGGATTCAGTCTCTCGTCAATAAGACCCAGAGTCCAGTCGATGATATATTCCTTGGTTTCCTCATCGGTAAGACAAGGCTGATCTCCATAGGGCTGCTTACCCTTTTCAATGTGGTCTGCCTTCTCAAGCTGAGTGGCAAAGGTGTGAGCGTGGAGATATGTAGAACCGAGTCCGTAGCCGTACTCGGGAGAGTGCGCATATCTTGTGGTGTTGAAGCAGTTCTGCTTCAGCTTGGGGAAGTTGTTGGAGTCGTTTGCAGAGGGCATTGTGGTCGCTCTGTAAGCAAAGGTGGGAGTGTGAGACATATCGATATCATCGATATTGAGCTCATCTGCATCGTAGAGGTACTCCACATCACCACCGAAGAATCGCCAGCCGATGCACTGCTCAAGGAAGTCGTATACGGCGTATACGCAACCTCTCTGGTTACCTCCGGTGATACGCATAAGACCATCAGCAACTGTGAGCTTGTAGGACTCAGTACCCATCTCACCGGGGCCGATCTCTTCAGCTTTACCGTCAACGTACTCGATCTGTCCCTTTATAGAGGAACCACCCTTTGCGGTGGGATCTGCAAGAAGAACGATCGCATTTCCACAGTTTTCCTTGATCTGCTCGTCGGTCATCTTATGAAGTCCCACAACGTACTCGGTAGGAAGCTTGTGGCCGGTAGCGAGCTCGATATACTTGGAAAGCTCTCTTGCGGAGGTCTCCATAGCTACGGTTGCGGTAGCCTGGAAGCTCTTGTCACCCTCAGCAGCCTTAGGCAGAAGGATCTTGAAATCCTTGATATCTGCACCGCCGAGAGTGATCTTACCGATCTTAAGACCGCTTGTAATATTCACAGCAGTGTTACCGTCTTTTTCAATCTCTGCAGCATACCTACGCACAGCCGCGTCAGCACCCGCCTCTGTTTTGGCAACGATAACGGTATCCTTATCCTGTGTACGGATAACATAGCCCTCATTTCTGAGAGTATTTGTATTAACACCAAGCGCATCGCCTATAGCAATTGTCACTGTACCATCTTCACATTTAACATCATTTCCCTCATACGTAACTCCGAGTCTTTCTGCAAGCCACTTTGCATAAGAAGACGCGTTACTGGATGTATTTACATCCTCGGTATTTACGGGAGCATCCACGGGCACGGTCGCGCATCCCGCAGACATAAGCATGATGATTCCGAGAATGAGGGACAGAAGCTTTGTTTTGTTCATTCTGAGTCTCTCCTGAAAAATAATTAGATATACAAATATCTAATATACATTATACCAACAAGAGCGTGTTTTGTCAACAAAAACAGACTCTGCGTATATTTTTTTACATTTGAGAAATTTATGGAACACATAATTTTGCTAAAAGAAAAACCATCCGTTTCGGATGGTCATTCACATATTCTCGAAAAATATTTTCTCTGCCTTTTTCGCATCTTCTGCGATCTGACAGCCCAGTGCATCTACAGATTCAAATTTCATCTCATCTCTGAGATATTTCGTGAGACTCACTCTTACAGTCTCGCCGTACAGTTCACCGCTGTAACCGATAATATATGATTCTGCTGTAACAGAATTCCCGTCATCAACGGTAGGACGCACGCCGATATTTGTAACGCAGGGATATACTGTACCGAATATGTACGCATACCCGGCATACACGCCAAACTTCGGAATAAACATTCCCTCGGGAAACCGTTGATTTATCGTAGGAGCCCCGATAGTACGGCCCAGGTGCTTACCCTCCTCAACGGGATACGCAAAGGAGTAATGTCTTCCGAGAAGCATTGCGGCATATTTTGCATCACCTGAAAGCAGGACTGATTTTATTCTTGATGTAGATACTGCACACCCATCGATTATCAAGGTCTCAGCGATGTTGAGAGAGATACCGTGTGCAGTGAAGTCGGAGGCCAAGCGG
>JAZUBE010000043.1:0-6145 GCA_045638325.1 Eubacteriales bacterium | reverse complement strand
AGGAGCGCACTTCGGGTGTCGTTAAGGCGCTCTGCCTCCATATCGCACACACCTGCAACTTGAACTGCGCTTACTGCTTCGCAAGTCAGGGAAAATACCACGGCGAACGTGCCGTAATGAGCTTTGAGGTAGGACGCCGTGCTCTTGATTTTCTTGTTGAGAACTCCGGCACGAGACGCAATCTTCAAGTGGTCTTCTTCGGCGGTGAACCGCTGATGAATTTTGACGTGGTAAAGCAGATGGTGGAATACGCCCGTTCCATTGAAAAAGAGCACGGCAAGAATTTCCGTTTTACTCTTACCACAAACGGTCTTCTCATTGACGATGATGTGATCGACTTTGCAAACCGTGAATGTTCCAACGTAGTCCTCAGCCTTGACGGTCGCAAAGAGATCCACGACAAATACCGTGTTGACTATGCAGGTAACGGAAGCTGGGACAGAATCGTCCCCAAGTTTCAGAAGCTTGTTGAAGCACGAGGCGGTAAGGACTACTATATGCGAGGCACCTTCACCCATGCCAATCCTGATTTTCTCCGTGATATTGAGACAATGCTCGATCTCGGATTCAATGAACTTTCAATGGAGCCCGTTGTATGTGCTCCCGGTGATCCCTCTGCTCTTACCGACGAGGATATCGCTCTTGTAATGGATCAGTATGAGGAGCTTGCATCGCTTATGCTGAAGCGTGAACGTGAGGGTAAGCCTTTCACCTTCTATCATTACATGATCGACCTTGAGGGCGGTCCCTGCATATACAAGCGCATCTCAGGATGCGGCTCGGGAACAGAATACATGGCTGTTACACCCTGGGGTGATCTCTACCCCTGCCATCAGTTCGTAGGTGATGAGAACTTCAAGCTCGGTGACATCTACAACGGTGTCACAAATACCGAAGTACAGAAGAGCTTTGCCGATTGCAACGTATACGCACGTCCCGAATGCCGTGACTGTTGGGCAAGGCTATACTGCTCAGGCGGATGTGCCGCAAACGCTTACCACTCTACAGGCTCCGTCAAAGGAATCTACAAGCAGGGCTGTGATCTGTTCCGCAAGAGAATGGAATGCGCCATCATGCTTGCTGTAGCAAGAGCTGTTGGTTCCGACGAAGAATGATGACAACTCCCATCCGTGATTTTATAGACAGATACATAGAGGGGGATGCCGCAAGGCTTCACATGCCCGGGCACAAAGGTGCAGATGGTTATTCACGTGATATCACCGAGATCAAGGGTGCTGACAGCCTTTTTGAAGCTGAAGGGATCATCCGTGAGAGTGAATGTAACGCAAGCGCTCTTTTCGGATGTCCGACCTTCTACTCCACCGAAGGCTCGTCTCTTTCCATCCGTGCAATGCTGTATCTTGCAAAGCTTATGTCTCACGGCAGAATGAAGATCGCCGCAGGTCGCAATGCCCACAAGGTATTCCTCAGCGCAGCGGCTCTTCTGGATCTCGATGTGGACTGGCTTTGCCCCGACACCAGTTCTTATCTCTCCTGCAACATTACTCCATCTTATGTGGAAGAATATCTCAAAAGCACAGAAGAACTTCCGCGCGCGGTATATGTGACATCTCCGGATTATCTCGGCAATACTCTCGACATCAGCGGTATTGCTGATGTGTGTCACCGTTACGGAGTACTTCTCCTTGTTGACAACGCACATGGCGCATATCTGCGTTTTCTTGAAACATCAGAGCACCCTATGGATCTTGGTGCCGATATGTGTGCCGATTCTGCTCACAAGACTCTGTCGGCGCTGACGGGAAGTGCGTATCTTCACATTTCCGAAAAGCTGCCCGAGGCTATCGCAAATGCTAAGGATGCCATGATGCTTTTCGCAACCACAAGTCCGTCTTACCTCATCCTTGAATCTCTTGACAGGTGTAACCTGTATCTTGAAAATTACGCCGAAAGGCTGAAAGGATTCCTTCCTGCAGCATACTCTTTCAAAAAAGCTCTGTCTGACAGGGGATTCTCCCTTACGGGAAACGAGCCGCTAAAGGTAACGCTACTTCCGAAATCTTACGGATACACGGGCACGGAACTTGCTGAAATTCTTGAAGAATGCGGAATATTCCCCGAATTCTCCGACCCCGATCATCTTGTTATGATGCTCACTCCCGAAACTAAAGAAGAATGGTTCAGCCGTACACTTGATGTGCTGAGTTCTCTTCCGGCGAGAGATGCTGTCATGGTATCTCCGCCATCATTCAGGCTACCCGAAAAAAAGCTCAGTGTCAGGGAAGCTGCAATGTCACCTCGTACAGCGGTGAGTATTGATGATGCGGTAGGACGCACCCTCGCATCCGTATCAGTGGGATGCCCCCCTGCTGTACCGATTGTGGTAAGCGGTGAAGTGATCAGCCGTGATATCATTGAAGTATTCAAGTATTACGGGATCGAAAAATGCACTGTCGTAAAATAAATATTGCCCCTTGACCAAAAAGTCAAGGGGCAGTTTTTACTTTGCAAGATTTTTCTTTTTGGCACGGCGCCAGAAGAAGAACACGATAAACGAGGTGAGCGAAATAGTAACCGTAGCACAGATACAAAGCCAGAATTTAGGGGATGTAGGATCGGTGATGCTGTTTCCGAGAAGTGTTGCAAACACATAAAGAGGCATCATTCCGATAAGACTGCATATAAGATATATAACAAAATTTATACGACAGGCTCCGAAATATATGCTTACAACATCCATGGGAAGACAGTTTATCGCCCGAAGAAAGAATGTCATAAAATAGCTGTTCCGGTGTCCGTACTCCACGACATCCTTGAATTTCTTGTATTTTGAACAAAGCCTGTCCGCATACTCGGTTCCGGAAAAACGTCCCACAAAATAAGGAACACTCAGCTCAAGAGCCATTCCGAAAGTGTTGATAAGAAGCGCAAGGCCCGGTGAGAAAAGAAATCCCACAGCAATATTAAGCACAAGAACGGGAAAAACTATACTGAGGCTCTTAGCTGCATAAAGCGAAATAAGAAATGCCGCCGCAAGAACCGGATTATTCGGAGCAAAATTAAGAAGTTTTTCCACTGACAGCTCGGCACCTGAGAATATATATATAATAGTAACCGCTACACAGACAAGTATGGGAAGCATTTTGACAGTTTGCACAAGAGTCTTCTTTGCCTTCATACAGTCCACCGCCTTTCGTTTTATCAATACATAGTATAAGCTGTAACGTACGCCTTAGAAACAAATACACCTTATAGTATATCATAAAATCCGACATTTGTCACTATATTTTTCACATCAATCTATCTATTAAATAAAAAGTTACATATATATACCTAAAAATTCCCATAATATCCTTTTGATACTTCTTAAAAATGTTGACATTGAAACTTCTTTGCGTTATAATTAGCAGTGGTAGAATATTTCAATTCACACATATTCCGGTATTGCCGGTAACTATTGTTCCGAAAAGGAGTTTTTCCACATGAGTGATTATATTGTATTTACTGATTCAGCCTGCGACATTCCCGCCGCTACTCTTAAAGAGTGGGGTGTTGAGCATCGTTGCCTCACCTTCAGATTTGATGATTCAGAAAAAGAATTCCTGGACGGAGAGATGTCATCAAAGGATTTCTACAATAAAATGCGTGACGGCGGTATTGCAAAAACCGCTGCTATCAATGTAGATACTTTTGCCACAGAATTTGAGAATATCCTCGAAGGTGGTAACGATGTGCTCTACATCGGTTTCTCTTCAGGACTCAGCACCACTTATAATTCCGGAAGACTTGCTGCAGAGCAGCTCCGCGAGAAATATCCCGACAGAAAGATTATCGCTGTCGATTCTCTTGCAGCATCCGCAGGATTTGGTCTTCTTATCCACCTCGTTCTTAAAAAGAAAGCAGAGGGTGCAACCATTGAAGAAGCTGCTGCCTTTGTAGAGGAGATCAGAAACAAGATCTGTCACTGGTTCACCGTTGACGATCTTGTATACCTCAAGAGAGGCGGTCGTGTAAGTGCCGCTGCAGCATTCTTCGGAAATGCACTCGGTATCAAACCCGTACTTCACGTTGACAACGAGGGACATCTTGTTCCCGTACTGAAGGTACGCGGCAGACGTACTGCGATCAAGTCTCTCGCAGATAAGTACAGCGAGCTTGCCGTAGATCCTGCAGGAAGCACTATCTTCATCTCCCACGGTGATTGTCTTGACGAGGTAAACGAGCTTGCACGTATTATCAAGGAAAAGCATGGTGCCGATGTTGAGTTTATCACAAATGTAGGTACTGTTATCGGAGCTCACTCAGGTCCCGGAACCATTGCACTGTTCTTCGTAGGTACGGAAAAATAACAGCTTCGGGCTAAATAAATCAAGGAGACTCTTCATCGATGTCTATTTTTAATAAAAAGAAAAAAGAGAAAGCCCCCAAGGAAAGCCTTGATATTAAATTTCTGGGTGGTCTGCTCCTGTCTAAAATGGCAGTGGGTGGTGCGGCGCTTCTCCGTTCCAATGCTGAAGAAGTAAATAAGCTCAACGTGTTCCCCGTTCCTGACGGAGATACCGGTGACAATATGAGAATGACTATCGAGTCCGGTATCGCAGCTCTTGAAAATATTGACTCTGACGATATCGCTGAGGTTATGAAGGTTCTTTCTCATGGTATGCTTCTCGGTGCAAGAGGAAACTCCGGTGTTATCCTTTCACAGTTCTTTGCAGGCACAGCTAAGGGATTCAAGACCATGGATAAGGCTGACCCGGCAGCTCTCGGTGAAGCATTCCAGATGGGTGTAAGACAGGCTTACGGCTCTGTTATGACCCCCACAGAGGGTACCATTCTCACCGTTGTCAGAGAGTCTGTTGACTATGCTACAAAGCGTATTACTCCCGAGAGTACTGTCCGTAGCTTCTTTGCAGATCTCGTTAAGGAGATGCACGCATCTCTTGAGAGAACTCAGGATATCCTTGCAGTACTCAAAGAGGCAGGCGTTGTTGACAGCGGCGGAGCAGGACTTCTCTATATCATGGACGGCTTCAACCGTGTTCTTAACGGAGAGGAGATCGACACTTCTGCTCTTCCCGAATCATCGGATAAAAAGGCATCGCCCGTAATTACCAGCTTCAATGCTGACAGTGAGATGAAATTCGGTTACTGTACCGAGCTTCTTCTTCAGCTCACCACCAAAAAGGGTGATCCCGATGCTTTTGATGTGGAAACTCTCAAGGCATTCCTGGCAGAGATCGGTGATTCTATCGTTGCATTCAAAACAGAGAGCATCGTAAAGATCCACGTTCACACATTCACTCCCGACAAGGTTCTCGCTTATTGTCTCGGATTTGGCGAATTCCTTACGGTGAAGATAGAGAATATGTCCGTTCAGCATACCGAACTTGATGAAAAGCCCGGTGAAACTGCATCTGCAGCAGCTGACAAAAAGCCTGCCGAAAGAAAGAAATACGGTGTTGTTGCCGTAACAAGCGGCCCCGGTATTGAGGCGCTTTTCAAAGATCTTGGTACAGATGAAGTCGTTGAAGGCGGTCAGACTCAGAACCCCTCCACCAACAATTTCCTTGATGCTTTTGAGAAGGTAAATGCTGAGCATATCTTTGTATTCCCCAATAACGGAAACATTCTCATGGCGGCAAGCCAGGCTGCTGAGCTTTACGACAAAGCTACGATTCACGTTATTCCCTCAAAGAATATCGGTACAGGATATGTTGCTGTATCATCCATAAACTTCGAAGCACCAGATCCCGAGTCTATCATCGCTGAGATGACTGAGGCTATGGGCAGAGTGACCTCCGGTTACATCTCCCCTGCTATCAGAGATGCCGATATGAACGGTGTACACATCAACAACGGTGACACTATCGGCGTTATCGAGAAGGAGATCGTTCTCTCCGAGGCTGAAAGGATCGATGCCGCAGTAAAGATGGCTGAGAGACTCATGGCTGATCCCGACAAATTCATGCTCACCATATTCCGCGGTACTGATGCTACCGACGAAGATCAGACAGCTCTTGAATCACGTATCGCTGAAAGCTGTCCCGATGCAGAGGTATACTTCATCGACGGCGGTCAGGATATCTATCCCTTCATCTTTGTAGCCGAATAATTAACGCAAAAACCTCATAGAGCTTTATAAGCTCTATGAGGTTTCTTTTTTATATCTCAGGTACTATGTACC
>JAZUBE010000042.1:0-15947 GCA_045638325.1 Eubacteriales bacterium | reverse complement strand
CATTGCATATTTTTTACCAATGTTACCGCTACCTGCAGTACCTACACCGCCTTGGAATTCGGCAGCTTCGTCGGTGATGATATCGCCATAAAGGTTGGGAAGAACGAATACCTTAAAGTCGGTGCGACGTTTTTTGTCGATAAGTTTTGCGGTGGTGATGTCGATATACCAGTCATCGGTGGTGATTTCGGGATATTCTTTACCGATTTCTTGGCAAATTTTAAGGAATTTACCGTCGGTGGTTTTGATTACGTTTGCCTTGGTGATGATGGAAACGCGATCCTTCTTATTATTCTTAGCAAACTCAAAAGCGAGTCTTGCGATTCTGTTGGTACCCTCAGTGGTAGTAACGCAGAAGTCCATTGCAAGATCATCGGTGATGTGCTGACCGTTGGAACCTACAGCGTAGCTACCCTCGGTATTCTCACGGAAGAAAGTCCAGTCAATACCCTCTTCGGGAACCTTAACGGGACGAACATTTGCGAAGAGATCGAGCTCTTTACGCATTGCAACATTTGCGCTCTCAATGTTGGGCCAGGGATCACCGGCACGGGGAGTGGTGGTGGGACCCTTGAGGATAACGTGACACTTCTTGAGCTCATCAAGAACGTCGTCGGGAATAGCCTTGTTTACCGCAACACGGTTCTCAATGGTAAGACCGTCGATAATACGGAACTCTACCTTACCGGCGGCAACTCTGTCAGCGAGAAGTTTCTCGAGAACGGTCTGAGCCGCAGCTGTAATAACGGGGCCGATTCCGTCACCGCCGCAAACACCGATAATAAGCTTATCAAGTGAAGCGTAATCTACAAAGTCAGCAGCAGCGTTGATTCTCTCAACTCTTTCAAGCTGACCACGGACAAGTGCCTCAAATTTGGCAACTGCCTCTTTTACCTGAGCATCATAATTGTTGTTCATTTTTGACTCCTTATATATATATGAATTTTATAAGCTTGATTGTATTGATATGAAGTCTGAAAACAATGTCTTCGGACTCATATAAAGCATGGTTAAAATGTATAAAGCAATAGAAAGAACTGCATGGATCACGAGGATTTTGTGTAAATAGAACAATGTATGCAGAACAGTCGCAATATGTAAAAATATGGAAAATTGCGTAATGATCGTATTTAGACAAATGGTATAGCTGACTTTTCAAAACCGACTAATGGCTAAAAACACATGCAAATTTATTGTAACTTATTATTGCACAAAATAAACATAATGTGCATTTGAGCTCATGAGTTTTCAACAGGGTGTTTATAACCATGTTCAAAATTAGACAAGGGTAAAATCACCGAATGCCGATAATAATGTTCGTGAAATGTCAAAATGAGGGATATTACGCATCTGCCTCGTAGGTGAAAACACCATTGATCTCGGCACTTTCCTCAGAGGCATAAGCGTTAAGATCACAGTCTGCCCGGGCTCCTGCTTTGTATTCATAGTATCCCTGGACTCCGATCATTGCGGCATTGTCTCCGCAGAGATCTTTGGAGGGTGATATAAAGGGCACTTTCTCTTTTTTGGCAAGTGCAGAAAGAGAGTTTCTGAGATGAGAGTTTGCGGCAACGCCTCCTGCGAGCACAATGGGGGCAGCACCAAATTCTGCAATTACCGAAGATAAGCATTTTTGCACACCATCGGTAACAGAACGGGTGAACACTGCGGCAATTTCTTTTCTTATATCGTCCGGAAGGGGATCTTCGTCACCGAGATTTCGCTTCTGGCGCTCATTATGTATAAGATTTACTGCAGCAGTTTTAAGCCCGCTGAATGAGAAATCATAAGTATCCTTCAGATGAGGAGACGGAAGCTTCAGAGAAAGCTCACTGAGAAATCCCTCAGCAGCAAGAGCATCCATTCCCGCACCGCATGGATAAGAAAGACCAAGTCTTCTTCCTACCTTGTCGAAAGCTTCGCCTGCCGCATCGTCACGTGATCCTCCAATTTCGTCGAATTCGGTAAATCCGGTGACTCTGTACACGGAGGTATGGCTACCCGATACGACTACTGCATAAAATGGCGGCTTCAGATCGGGATTTGCAGGATAGACCGCAGCAACATGAGCTTTGATGTGATTAACAGGAATTAGGGGAACACCCAGAGCATACGCAAGGGATTTTGCGAAACTGACTCCGACCAGAAGCGCACCGATAAGTCCGGGTGCGCAGGTCACAGCCACCGCATCAATATCGGAAGTTGTAATACCTGCATCTGCAAGAGCACGCTCAGCAACGGCAGAGATAGCCTCAAGATGAGCACGACTGGCGATTTCTGGTACAACTCCGCCGTACAGGGCGTGAGTTTCTATTTGTGTTGCAACAATATTGGAAAGTACATCAAAACGACCGTCATCTGCACGTATAACGGAAGCAGATGTTTCATCGCAGGAACTTTCAATGGCAAAAATTATCAAATCGGAATCTCCTTTCGGGAGAGATCATATATTATAATGAAATTTTGCGAAGGACAGCATCCTCAACAGGGGAGGAGTAATATTTTTTTCTTGTGCCGTAGACCGAGAAACCGAAGCTCTCGTAAAGATTGGCGGCAGGAATGTTCGATTCTCTGTGCTCAAGAAATATCTCTCTGACACCGAGTTCTGCGCAGATATCAAGCATCTTTTGTACCAATAGTTTGCCGATGCCCATACGGCGCATATTTTCCATGACGGCGATGTTTATTATATCGCACTCATCAACAACTACAGTCATTCCGCCATATGCTACAGGGATGCCGTCGATTTCAGCGATAGTGAAATATACAGCGGGATTAGCAAGAACATTTTTTATAGCCGACGTATCCCACGGATCGGAAAAGTTCATTTTTTCCATTTCCGAAATAATCTCGGTATCGCAGACAGTTGCACGTCTGAATGTTATATTATTCATCGGGTTCACCAAAAGCGAGGCGAAGTCCCTCTGCAATATGAGAGAGGCATCTCTTGTAGGTAGCACTGTCACATCCGTAAGGATCAAAAATATCCTTCGGCATTGCATATATCTTTCCTGCAAATTCCGGATGATGCATCATCAGATAATTTGCGTGATCTCCCGTCATGCCGATAATACGGTCAGCGGATGCGAGAAGTTCTTTTGTGGCAGGGCGTGAAATATGTGAGATATAGAGATCGGGCGGCACACCTTCCCCGCGAAGCACCTCGGCGGCTTCCTTCGCAATAGGGGTTCTTCCCGAAGCTGTAACACCACAGGAGAGAGCCTTTGCTATATGGGAATATTTGTGATTAAACATTGCCTCAGCCATAGGACTTCGGCAGGTGTTACCTGTGCATACGAAAAGATAAAGGGGAATCTCCTGAGTTTCGGGAGATGCTTTCATCTGAAGTTCTATTGTATCCATACTTAATATCCGAGCGTTCCGTCAAGACTGTCATCGTTTGTTATCCAGTCTGAGACATCATATACGGAATATCTTATCTTGTCCTCTCTTATATAGACTTTTTCAATACCTGCGTTAATTATCATTCTCTTGCACATGAGACAGCTGCAAGTGCCGCCGACGATACTTCCGTCATCGGGATCAGTGCAGCACATATAAAGAACGGCACCGAGCATCTGATCTCTGGGTGCGGCAATTATGGCGTTAGCCTCCGAATGAACGGCACGGCAAAGCTCGTATCTCTGACCGCGCGGAATCTGAAGCTTGTCTCTCATACAGTGTCCGAGATCGGAGCAGTTGACACGTCCTCTTGGTGCACCGTTATAACCGGTAGATATGATAACATCGTTTTTAACGATGATTGCACCGTAACGCTTTCTGAGACAGGTGCTTCTTTCAGACACAGTCTCTGCGATATCAAGATAATAATTATGCTTGGAAACGCGCTCCATAATATCCTCCAAAAACGGACGAGAAAGCAAGTAGTAATATTTCGCCCATAATAATACTATTATATAACACAGAGAGCAAAAAATCAAGTAAAAGGTGTGATGGATTCAAAAAGTCCTCAATAAAAAATTTTTATGATTCGAAAATACAGATTTGTAATTAACGGTACGATCCTTGCGATTTCGGGTATTATTATAAGAACTGTTGCAGTAAGCTTCAACGGATATGTATCAAGACGTATAGGCGCTGAGGGAATGGGACTTTTCACCCTTGTGATGAGCGTGTACGGACTCGCCGTAACACTTGCATCATCAGGGATAAATCTTGCTGTGGTACGAATGACTGCTGAGACTATGGCATCGGGTGGCGGGGGAAAAGATATATCTGTGATAATACGCCGTGCTGTTATGTATGGACTTGTGTTCGGTGCGATATCTGCAGTGGCAGTATTTTTCTCTGCGGAATTTGTCGGAGTGAAGCTTCTCGGAGATGAACGTACCGTGATCTCTCTGCGTGCTATGGCATTCGGAATGCCACCAATTGCTTTGACCTCAGCTCTTGCGGGGTACTTTACGGGGGTTGGCAGAGCGTACAAAAATGCTGTTGTTTCAGCGACAGAACAGATGGTGAAGATTTTTCTCATTATAGCAGGGATAGTTGTTTTTCTTCCTATGGGGACGAAATATGCGTGTTTTGCTCTTGTAGGAGCTTCAGCATTGGCAGAAGGTGGTTCGCTTATTACATCATACATAATGTATCAAAGTGATAAAAGGCATATTCCACGGACAGATTATGTGAAAAGTATTCCGATATTTTCAAAGATATGCTCCATAGCTTTTCCGGTAGCAGTGGGCAGCTATATTCGTCAGGGATTTACCACTGCGGAGCATATTGCAATACCATGGGGGCTCAGACGAAATGGTGCTGACAGTAAGACAGCTCTTGGAGCATATGGTGTAATGAGTGGTATGGCATTACCGCTGGTTCTGTATCCGTCAGCGGTGATAGGCGCATTTACGGGACTTCTTGTACCTGAGCTTGCGGGACTTGCAGAGGTCGGAAGAGAAGACGATATTAAAAGAATGTCCCTTGCTGCCATAAAAGCTGCAATAATATTTTCTGTGGGTGTGTCGGGTGTATTTTCGTTTTTTGGGTATGAGCTTGGACATGGGATCTACGGATCCGGTGAGGCAGGAAATTTTATAAGACTGCTCGCACCTCTTGTACCGCTGATGTTTCTTGATACAACGGTGGATTGTATCTTAAAGGGGCTTGGTGAACAGGTTTATACCATGAAGGTAAATATAATCGACTCATTGATATGTCTTGTGTTCGTATTGATCCTTGTACCGAGAATGGGAATATACGGATATGTTGTTGTGATATATGTGAGTGAGGCTGTAAATGCTGCACTGAGCATTTACAGAATGCAGAGTATCACCGGGATAAAGATAGATATAAAAATGATACTTGTACCTTTTATGTGGGTAGCTGTATCTGTGGCAACAGTGAATATAATACAGCTTGTAATGGTGTATGGTATAGGTACAGAAATAGGTGTGGCAATAAAAATCCTGCTGTTCGGAACAGGGTATTGCGGGCTCGCATATTTGTGGGAAAACAGGGGATTTTTGATAAACGAAAAAAATTTCAAAAAAATCGAAAAAAATTGAAAAAAGGTATTGCATTTTCTGAAAGGATGTGGTATAATAAAAAAGTCGTAAGGCACAAGGCCCGTTGGTCAAGCGGCTAAGACGCTAGCCTCTCACGCTGGAAACGGGGGTTCGATTCCCCCACGGGTCACCATAAAAAACCATCCGTCAGGATGGTTTTTTGTTTTAGATTTTTCTTACTCTTTTATGAGATAACAAAATAACGCCGACCAAAATAGATCGGCGTTATTTTTTATTTGATTATTCCCCAGGAATCAAGTACTTCATTTTCGGTAACAAGTGCAGGTATGCAGAAATTTACCGTAAGTCTGTTGTCCGTGATCTTTACAACAAGGTACGATGACGATATCATCTCATCAAGTGCGGCATAGTATTCCGGATGAGTATCGCAGTAACTTCTTTTGGACGATCCCGTACATCCCGGGGTGGTATAGATAACTCCGTCAGGATTGTTGTAGTAATCCGTACCATCGGAAGTTTCGCTTGTGGTGTCGAAGATCACACCTGTTTCGCTGTTAATGGGATGAGTTCGGTAATAAATGTGATCGTGACCTGAGAAAACAACATCTACTCCGTATTTCTCAAAAACAGGAGTAAGCTGTGTTCTTAATGCAGTCGCCATCGGATCTTCAAAACGATCATTCGAACCCGTACCGGGTGAATAAAGAGGATGATGCATGACTGCTATTGTCCATTTTGAGTCGTTCTTTTCAAGATCGCTTACAAGCCACGCCATTTGTTCATCGGATAGGGAATCGTCAGGTGTGCCTTGTTTATTGGTATTGAGCATTACAAAATGAGCATTGCCGTAGGTGAAGGAATAAAAATAACCATCGGTAAAAGACGACTGCACGGGCATATCGGTGAAGAAATGGTTATACTGCATTTTATAGCCCTGTGAGCCTGCGTAAGAGGTCTCATGGTTACCCGATACCACCATCATGGGAATACGTCTGAGAAATTCTGCCGATGGGTCGAGCATGGCTGACCAGTCAGCGGCACTGACGGATTCAACTACATCGCCACAATGAAGAGCAAAAGCAGTTTCGGGATAAGAATTCACAGCCGAAATCCATGCTGAATTAAAAGATGTGCCGGGAGTATGACTCTGAGATTGGGAATCGGTGAAAACTACGAAAGTGAATTCATCCGTATCATCCTCACACATTGTAAAGGATGCAGCATCGCTCCAATATCCCGAGGCATCCCCCACTCTGTAGGAGTAGGTCTTACCTGCCTCAAGTCCGTCGATAACGGCACGGCTGTTGGAGTCACCGATGCCGATATTCGTATTGCCTATAATGGTACGTGCATTCGTGAAATCTTTGGTATCGCCCTCAACTACCTGAACTGCAGGATTGTGAGTTTTATTTACCGTGTGCCATATTACACCCATCTTCGTACAATCGGAATCATAGTATGAGAGAGTGATCTGCGTTGGTACAATATTCACCCCTAAGCAGACATTCCATCCTGCGATCTTTTTAAGAAGCAGAGAAACATCGCTGAGGTTTTTCACACCGTCATAATTGAGGTCCATTGCGCTGTCGCAAATATCAATATTCCATTTAGAAATGAATTTGAGCATTGCGGCGGCGTCGGAGAGATTTATGCGTCCGTTTCTGTCAACATCTCCGTAAATCAGGGCCTTTATGGAATCGGTGCTGTTTGAAATAACGGTGTCAGAAGGAACAAGGGAATATCCCGAAAGAGTGATACCCATGGGTGAAGTCAGAGTGACCTCGCCTGAAAATTCACCTATTAAGGATGCGGCACTGATAGTGCCGCATATCCCTGTGATATAAGTGTTTCCTGAAATAAGAGTTAAGTTTGATTCGTCGGAAAGTCTCAGACGTCCGGTAGCTTTTGTGTTTGCAAAATTGCTTACAGATAAAGCCGAAATTACCGTTATTAGTGAAACAAAACTCGTGATAAATCTTTTTATCGACATAACATTATTCCGTATCGTTTTCAGATTCTTCATCTGACTCGGATTCTGCATCGACATCTGTGTCTGCCATAGAGGTGTCTGCCTCATCGAATGCTGCTGAATCAGGGAGAGGAGCAGGCTCTGCTGCCGCTTTCTTTTTGTTCCATACGTATTCAGCGATACATGCAAGTACGAATACCACGATACCTGCAACAGAGATAACGGAGCCGTATACTACACAGTCGGGTCTGTACTCGATGGTAAGCTTATGATTACCGGAAGGGAGACGGAATGCAACGAGAGCATCAAGCACCTCGAAGGTCTCGATCTCCTTACCGTCGGCAGTGACCTTCCAACCCTCGTCAAAAGGAATGGTGGTGAAGATCAGCTCATCACCTGCTGAAACGCTGATGGTACCCTCAAGAGTATCCTCGGTCCAGTTTGTGATGTTAAACTCTGATCCCTTGAGCTGAGGTGCGAGTTTGAGGTAAGATTCTTCATTGAAGTAGTAGAAATAGTTGTAATCCTTTGTGGAGAGATACAGATAGTTATACTCGTTATCAAGCTCCAGCTTGACGATGAGAGGTGTACCGGGAGCGTATGAACCGAGCTCAACGATACGATGGGTCTCATTACCGAAGTAGGTACCCTTTGATGCACCGTTGACGGTCAGCTTACACTCTCTGGGATAGACCGTAGGAATAAACATATAGATAACATCATCGGTCTGTGCTGTAATTGTATAAGAGATAGAAGCAGAAGAACCTTCATTTACGGGAGAGTACTTTGTGTGATCTGTAGTACTTCCTGTGGTAAGGTTATCTGTTAAAGGATAGGACTGTTCGAGGTTTACGAAGAGATCAACACTTTCTTCTCCGAGAAGTCCCGCGTAAATTGCGTTGAGTCTCTCGAAGGGGTTTTTCTCATCGGGCTCAGGTTTTGGAGGCTCAACGGGCTTCGGTTTTTCTTCTGAACCGAAAAGATCGTCGATGAGTTTATCGAAAATACCGGTCTTCTCTTTTTTAGTATCGTGATCGTCTCCGAGAAGATCTACCTTTGTGATTGCTTCATTTGCACCGAATGCAAGAGACATCGCATAAGGATTCTTGTATACGTGAACAAGAGTGCCGTTTGCCTCACCTGTACCGTGTTCACTCATTACCTCGGTGTAATACTCGGGGAGAGTTCCTCTGGTTTGTCCGACCAGATACTTGATTCCGAGAAGAGTATCGGTAGCGGGTGTGGAACCGATATACTTCGACCAGTGAGATTTTGATGCAATTCCGATATTCTGCAGGAACTGGATAGTATCAGCATTAAGAGTGGAGGTGGAGTTGGAAAGTCCGAATGCTCCAAGTGCAAGATTGTCGTTTGTTCTCTTGAATGTGACCTTCTCTGAACGGTAGAAGGATTTGTCCATCTCATGCATTGCATCAAATGCAGGCTGGTAGGTATCCATATGAGTGCGGTATGTGGTGCGGCTTGTGTAAACCACGTCGTCATCAAGACTCATAAGATTGTCAAGTCCTGCCGCATACATTTCGAATCCGATGAATATTGCAAGGACG
Source organism: Eubacteriales bacterium (assembly GCA_045638325.1). Lineage (GTDB taxonomy): Bacteria > Bacillota > Clostridia > Oscillospirales > CAG-272 > UMGS1312. The sequence goes on along the minus strand of JAZUBE010000042.1, from coordinate 6,924 downwards.
AGAGTACATGTTTTCTGAAGAGAAACTTTGGGCAGAGTCACACCCTTCATGAGAAGGAGGTATACTGCAACAAAGATGAGTGAAGCCCATACAGCTGTAAGATCGGGGAGATTCTCGTACTCCATCTTCTGCAGAATGAGGAGAACTCCGGAAATTGTACAGGCACTGAATGCGATAGGTCTGAAGCCGACATCTTCGATGCTTTCAAATACTCTGTGTGCAAATACTATAAACAGGAAGCAGACCATAAAGCTGTATCTGTAGTTAAGCCAGTTAGGACGTTGCATACCGTGCCAGAAAATATCAAGAGTAGATGCATTGAAGCAAAGAAACATAACGGAGATGAAAATACCCGTTGCGATCTTTTCTCTCAGAGGAACCTTCTTCAGGAAGAAGAACAGGGGGAGGAGCATGAAGGTGAGCATTCCGGAATAGAGGAAGGGCCAGCCTTCGGGACGTACGGTATCATAAGAACCGAAATACATCTTTGATACAAGATCAAGGAAGTCGAAATTCTGGGTGAGTCCGTAGTTTGGATCGGAGAACTCTGTTTTTCCGAACTGGAGCGCACTGTAGGAGGACCACAGCATGACTGCTGTTATGGCAACCATAAGAATTGCACAAAGACCTATACGGACAAATGAACGGGCAAGATGATTTTTCTCGCCGAGAGGATTGCGCTCCTCTTCGGTGTGAGCATAATAGTAATAGAGGAAATAAAGTGCAACAAAGATGCAGGTCATAAATCCAATATAGAAATTGGAGAAGACTGCAATAGAAAGTGTGATCACAAAAAGCTTGAACTTCTTATGCTTTATAAGCTCCTCAAGACCGAGAATGATAAGAGGGAGGAGCATGAGGGTGTCGATCCACATTGTATTGTGCTGCATAACCACTGCATAAGCGGAAAGTGCATACATGGTGGAGAACATTACAGCGGTGACGGGGTTTCTCTTTCTCGTATGATCAAGATAAATTCCGAGAGTAAGTCCCGAGATACCTGTCTTGAGCAGGAAGATACAGAGAAGTGCCTCGGTCATCATTTCGGCAGGGAACAGTGCTACTATAAATGAAAGAGGGCTGGCAAGATAGTATCCGATAATACCGAGGAATTCTCCGCCGAGAGCACGTCTGAATGAGTAGAGGAAGCTGCCGCTGTCTGTGAGGATATCTCTCAGTGCCTCAAAGTAATAAACGTACTGACCGTTAAGGTCAAGAACAAGAACGGATTCCTCACCGAAGGGGAATACATTCATTGAAATATATACGAGCCACATGAGAAGAGTAGGTACGATGAAGCAAAGTCCAAGGTAACCGCGTCCGGTCAGTGCTCTGCGAAGCCTTCCTCTGAAGCTTGTGTCAACCACAAGATCGGCACTTGTTGGAATACTTCTTTTTTCATTTGTGTCAGGCTTGTCCTTTTTAAAGAAGCCTGTACACTTTTTTCTCATTTCGTCCATTTTTACCTCCGTGTAATTTTATGCGTCAACTGAAGTGTTTTCAGCAGAAATAACGCGTTTTATGGAACGTTCAAGCTTTTCCCTGGGGAGAGTCATGTCTCTGCCACAACCGTTGCAGATCACCCGGATATCCGAGCCGATACGAGCTACTTTGAAAAGCTTGCTTCCGCAGGGATGCTGTTTTTTCAGTTCAAGTGTGTCACCCACACTAAGCCGTACAATATCGGGCATATACCTACCTCCGTACAGTTTAAAAGCAATACAAAATTATTGTACCATATTATTATGGAAAAGTAAACCATATAATATAATACAAATTGAAAATAAATATTAATCTGATAGGATTTTGCGGTAATATTATGATACCTTATGGACAAAACTCGGAAAACAGAATAAATATTTCAAAAAAACAGGATAATTTCTGCAGATAGTATTGACTTTTGGAGAAAAATCCTATATAATAAAAAAGAGGTATGTGTGGAAGAGTATCCACGCACGCGAAGGGAGGGAAATCAAATGGCTGAGATCAGAGTTAAAGAGAACGAGTCTCTTGACAGTGCTCTGCGCCGTTTCAAGCGCCAGTGTCAGAGATCCGGTATCCAGGCCGAGCTTCGCAAAAGAGAATGCTACGAGAAGCCGAGCGTAAAGAGAAAGAAGAAGTCCGAAGCTGCAAGAAAGCGCAAGTATAAGTAATTCGGATTCTTTGCAAAACGAAATTAACGGAGGTAATACCTCCGTTTTTTTGTTTATATGGGAAAAGCCTCCCAAAGGTATCCTTTGGAGAGGCTTTTAATTTTGCTTTTGTACAGTTTTATATTCGTCGTAATATTTGTAGTAGGGGCATTTTGCCGAGGCGTTCTGCATGAGACGACCAAAATCATCTTCATCAAGATCGGCGAAGCATACGTTTTCCTGAAGTTCTTCATCCCAGTCGAAGAATTCACAGGTTTCGCAGGATTGTGTCATAATGGTACTCCTTTCGGGGGATGATCTATTTTACCATAAATCTTTGTGAAAATCAATGGTGGTGATGATGTCCGTGTGAATGAGCGATCTCAATGTGACAACATTCATCGTGGCAATGCTCACCCACTGCTTCAAGTTCAAGAGTTGAGTGACATATCCCGTGTTCACGTAATTCCTCTTTTACCCTGTCTTTGATATCATGACTGTTCTCATTTGTAACAATGTGCATCGTAGCAAAATTATTTTGACCATCCATGGTCCATATGTGGATGTGATGTACTTCAGTTACCCCTTCTATGGCTGTAATATGATTTTTTAATTCCGACAAATCTATTCCGTGAGGTGCTTTTTCAAGGAATACATCAAGCACTTCCTTCAGGTTTTTCATGGCGTTCACAAGAATAAATACCGCAACGCCAACAGACATCAGAGGGTCGATCATCTTTATATCTGTGAAATTCATTATTACTGCACCGACAAGTACGACTATCCAGCCTAAAACATCTTCAAGCATATGAAGATTTACCGCTTTTTGATTGAGTGAATCACCGTCCTTAGTAACGATGGCGGCGAGAAGATTTACGGTAACACCGACGATGGCTAATATGATCATGCCTTTGTAATCTATTTCTACCGGGTTGAAAATGCGAAGCACGGCATTGTAGATCACGGCAACGGAACCTATGAGCAGAACAAGTGTGGTGATGACACCGCCGATAACTGAATACCGTGCATAGCCGTAGGTATACACCTCATCCGGCTTACCTCGGCTTTTTCGTTCGAGTAAGTATGATACACCGATGCTTGCCGCATCTCCGATATCATGAATAGCATCGGAGATTATGGCAACACTTCCCGTGATGGCACCTCCGACAAATTCAAAGACCGAGAATGCAAGATTCAGGATAAATGCAATTAGAATATTTCGTCGTGATTTCATAACTCCTCCTCTAGATGACCTATATGCTCTATCGTGACAGTAAAAATATCCGCAACGTGACTGTCGTCAAGAGAATAGTATACGGATTTACCGTCTCTGCGGCACTTTACAATACCGCTTTCTTTCATTTTACTCAGTTGATGTGAGATAGATGATTTAGTCATGCAAAGAACATTTGCAATATCGCATACGCACATTTCGTGATCCAGCAGGGCAAAGATTATCTTGCACCTTGTGGGATCTCCGAGAATTTTATAAAAGTTAGCAATGTGGCTGAATGTACCGTCACCCGGCAGTTTTTCGATAATATGATCCACAAGTGCGGTGTTCATGGTATCGCAGTCGCATATGTATCTGTTTTTCGGCATGGTAAGTTCTCCTATAGTTGAGTGGTTGTTCAACTATATTATAGTTGAATGAGGGTTCAACTGTCAAGAGGGAATTTATACAAAAACAACAGCACCAAGCATAATGCTGGTGCTGAGGTGAATATTATCCTTTGTCATCATAAAAATTATCATAATACCACCGCTTTGGATTTTTATGAATGTATTTTACCCTTGTATCGTAATCATCCTTGTCAAGGATAATATGATCGTAGAAGGAGAGTTGAAAGATGTGTTCAACGCAATGCTTTGATTTGCACATCCGTGATGTCAGCGATTTGAATGAACATATTATGTCAGCCCCGCCCCTACCGTTTGCATTGCAATCAAAATTGCTGAGATGCGTGGGTTTCCTTTGAGGTGTTTCGTTGTCCATAACGATACTCCTTTTGGATGATAATTCATTATACCACACATCCCCCATAAAAAACAACAGCATCCACAAAAGTGAATGCTGTAATGTTTTGTATAAGTCGTACTTATCTCTTTGAGAACTGGCTCGCACGACGAGCAGCCTTGAGTCCGTACTTCTTTCTCTCCTTCATACGAGGGTCACGGGTAAGGAATCCGGCCTTCTTAAGGGGAGCGCGGAAGGTATCATCAGCGAGGAGGAGCGCACGAGCAACGCCGTGACGGATAGCACCTGCCTGACCGGAGAAACCGCCGCCGTTTACATTAGCAACGATGTCAAACTTGCCCTCTGTTCCGGTAACACCGAAGGGCTGGTTGATGATGAGCTTCAGAGTGTCGAGACCGAAGTAGGTGTCGATATCCTTGCCGTTAATGGTGATATTACCGGTGCCGGGATACAGACGAACACGTGCTACGGAGCTCTTTCTTCTGCCGGTACCGTAGAAATAAGGTTTAGCGCTTGTATACATTTATCTGTACCGTCCTTTCATCAAACTTCGTAGGGGATGGGCTGCTGAGCAGCGTGCTTGTGAGCAGCACCTGCATATACATGCAGACGAGTGATGGACTTGCGTCCGATAGAGTTTGCAGGGAGCATTCCCTTAACAGCAAGCTCCATTGCCATCTCGGGCTTAGTGGACATAAGGGTTCTGTACTGAACTTCCTTAAGACCGCCGATGTAGCCGGAGTGACGACGATAGTATTTCTGGTCGAGCTTCTTACCGGTGAGGATCGCCTTGTCAGCATTCACGATGATTACGAACTCGCCGCAGTCAACGTGAGGAGTGAACTCAGGACGGTGCTTACCGCGAAGGATGGTAGCTGCGGTTGCAGCAGTGCGACCGAGAGGCTTGTTTGCAGCATCGATCACGTACCACTTACGCTCAACGGATTCTTTCTTTGCCATGAAAGTAGACATAGCTTTAATTCCTCCATTGTTTTAGATAGTTTCTTTTCAACGCTGTATATTCTACCACACCTTGTCCCGTTTGTCAACACAAATTTTCAAAAAAATCCGATTACGGCAAATTGCATATCGAAGAACTCTTAAATCCTCGTTTTTTCTCTTGTTTCCTCTCGTTTGCGAGAACGAAAACGGCAAAAAGTATTTGTAAATAAATATTTAACGTGACAAAAAAAGTAAAAACACAAGCTACTTGACAATTATGTTAAAAGGTGATATTATTAAGAACGTAAATAATTTATTATATAAAGGAGATTCCAAATGAAAAAACTTTTGACTGTATTTCTTTCTGTTGTTATGCTTATGGGAACATTCGTGGTTCCCGTGTCACATGCTGATGACATAGTTACTCTCAGCCTTGTGCCGTCGTCTGTGTCTCCCGGTGATACTACTTTTACTGCAGATATCGTTGCACATATTCCTTCTGACACAGAAGTGGTTGCTGTCGGTATGCTTGTTGATATTCCTGAGGGACTTACGCTTGAATCTTTCAGGAAGGTTTATACTGATGAGGGTATGTATACCTGTTCTCAGTCTATAAGTGATAATCCTTACATGATCCTCTGGGTATCCGGAACCGTTTCTCTTCCCGAAGGTGATACTGTTCTTTGTACTCTTACATTCAAAGCAGACAGTCCCATGGCTTCAGGTACCGAGTTTGATATCGGATTCTATGCTGAGCCCGATAACCTTCCCCAGGACCGTAACGGTGATACTATGGAGTATGAATACATCGGATGTAACATAAAGGTTATGAAGCCGTCCCTTAGCTTTGCACTTGAGGCTGAGCCTGTGCATGAGGGAGATACTGCGGTTAACGTTAATCTTACAGTAACTCTTCCCGAGTTTGCTACAGGATATGAGCTTGGTTATTTCTGTCTTGAGGTACGATACAACAGACGTCAGATGGAGCTTGCGGCTGCACCCTCATGGAGTGTAATGGGAGGAGATTGCGAGAACTCAAACGATCTTACCGATTATCCGTACATACTCACATGGATATCCATTGACAAGGACGATCAGTTTAAGTCCGGCAAAAACATTATAGCAACTCTGAACTTTGAGCTTGCACAGCCTGCTGCTTCCGGTGAGATTTTTGAGATCGGTCTTGCTGCAGATCCCCTTAATTTTATTGCATCCATGGAATCCAAGGATGGCAGATATACTGAAGAGATTTACAGACCTGAAGAGGTAACAATTAACGGTACCACCTTTTCAGTTTCAATCAATTATGGTGACGCAAACGGAGATAAGAGTATTACTCTTCTGGATACATCTCTCATGCTTAAGCATATCGCAAGATGGGATACCATTCAGATCGACACAGTTGCTTCCGATGTAAACCTTGACGGAAATGTAACACTTGCCGATGTTTCCCGCATACTTAAATACATTGCTAAGTGGAACGGAATCGTTCTCGGAACCAGATAAGATATATGTAATATCAAGTAAAAAACGGCGGTCATTGACCGCCGTTTAATATTTTTCCAATTCTCTCTATCGCCTCATCGGCAATATCCGAAAGGCTTCGTACAGCACCGCCTTCGTCAACGTACAATGCCGATTCCTCACCTCTGCGGGAGAACCATGTGATCTGCCTCTTTGCGTAATGCCGTGTGGCAAGCACGATATCGTCACGTACCTCTGCGAGAGTTTTCGTGCTCTCAAAGTAGGGAACGAATTCCTTATATCCGATCGCCTGAGACACTCCCTTGCCTGAGTGGAGCACACCCGTCTTGTACAGCATTTCCGCCTCTGTAACGATGCCTGACTCCATCATAATATCAACACGGCGCT
>JAZUBE010000041.1:0-1660 GCA_045638325.1 Eubacteriales bacterium | reverse complement strand
AGGAGAAATTGAGCCATGAATAGTATCACGATGAAGATGAATGCCGACGAGCTGATTCTACAGGCACTCAGAGAAGATATTACCAGTGAGGACATCACCACCAATTCCGTCATGCCCAACTATGCTGCAGGTGAAGTGGATCTGATCTGCAAGCAGGATGGTGTGATTGCCGGTCTCGATGTTTTTAAGAGAGTCTTTGAGCTTCTCGACGAAAAGACCGAGGTGATCTTCTATTGTCAGGATGGCGACACAGTCAACAAGGGCGATAAGATCGGCCTTGTTCGTGGAGATATTCGTGTCCTCCTTTCCGGCGAGAGAACGGCTCTGAATTTCCTGCAGCGCATGAGCGGAATCGCTACCTATACACGCTCCATTGCAGATTTGCTGAAGGGAAGCAAGACTAAGCTGCTGGATACGAGAAAGACCACCCCCAATATGAGGGTTTTTGAAAAATATTCTGTAAAAGTAGGTGGTGGCTATAATCATCGCTACAATCTCAGTGACGGTATTCTGCTGAAAGACAACCATATTGGCGCAGCCGGCAGTGTAAAAGAAGCAGTAAAAATGGCAAAGGAATATGCTCCATTTGTTCGCAAAATTGAGGTTGAAGTAGAAAATCTTGATATGCTTAAGGATGCTCTCGAAGCAGGAGCAGATATTATTATGCTTGACAATATGAGTGTTGAGGATATGAAAGAAGCAGTAAGGCTCACGGCAGGAAAAGCAGAAACAGAATGCAGCGGTAATGTAACAAAAGAAAATGTTGCGAGACTCATTGACATTGGCGTAGATTATATTTCAAGCGGTGCATTACCACATTCGTCTCCGATTCTTGATCTTTCGCTTAAAAATCTTCATGCTGTTTGATAAGGAGGATTTATATGAAGGCGGAACAAAGAAGAAAAGAAATAGTTAATATAATGATGTCGGAGCAAAAAGCGATATCCGGTGGGCAGCTTTCGGAGAAACTCGGTGTTTCAAGACAAATCATAGTACAGGACATAGCTGCACTTAAAGCTGATGGCTACGAAATTCTGTCAACACATAACGGTTATGTTATGCAGACTACACCATTGTATGAAAGAGTATTCAAGGTGTTTCATACAAAAGAACAGACAGAAGACGAACTTACTACAATAATTGATTTTGGCGGAACTGTCGCAGATGTTTTTGTGTGGCATAAGGTGTATGGAAAAATGACTGCACCTCTTAACATATCATCAAGACACCATATAGCTCAGTTTTTAGAGGGTGTAAGAACAGGAAAGTCTTCCGAACTTATGAATGTAACAGGAGGCTATCATTATCATACAGTACGTGCAGAAACAGAAGAAATTCTTGATAAAATAGAAAAAACTCTTAACAGTATGAACTATATTGTACCGGAAATTTAGTTTAGAAATTAACTCTGTCTATCAAAATATGATACGCCTTAAACAAAGAAAAGCGGAATCGAGAATTGAAAGAAATCTCGGTTCCGCTTATTTCATTTTACGGCAAGAATTCAGGCATAATTTTGTATCGTGTAACACCATGATTTGAGACTGAACGAATTAAAATGTCCTTGGGTATTGTTGCAAGGAGTTTCTTTGTGAATGTGCCGTAGCCAAGATAGCCATCAAGATTTATATGCGAGATAACACCCCAATCTGTGTCAGGC
>JAZUBE010000040.1:0-1795 GCA_045638325.1 Eubacteriales bacterium | reverse complement strand
ACGGTAAACACGACCGGGGGAGATAATGCGGATGGGGGGCTCGGTGTTCTCCATAACTCTCGCCTGAACGGGAGAGGTCTGTGAACGGAGCAGAATGTTATCAGTAATATAGAAGGTATCCTGAGTATCTCTTGCAGGGTGATCCGGAGGAATATTCAGTGCCTGGAAGTTGTAGTAGTCATACTCAACTTCGGGACCCTCGGCAATGGTAAATCCCATGCCGATAAAGATATCCTCAAGGTCATGCTGAACCTTTGCAAGAAGATGCTTGTGTCCTACAGATACGGGAATACCGGGCTGAGTTACGTCAAGCTTCTCCTCGCGGAGTTTCTTTTCGATAAGGGCAGACTTTGCAGCCTCGCCCATCTTTGCAATAGCCTCCTCGATCTCGGCACGAACATCATTCGCCATCTGACCGATTATAGGTCTCTCCTCGGGAGTAAGAGCACCCATTCCGCGAAGCACAGCGGTAAGCTCACCTTTTTTGCCCAGATACTGCACACGAATAGCCTCGATGTCGCAGTCGGGAGCACTGAGAGCCGCCATAGCTGCTTCTTTGATGCTTAGCAGTTTTTCCTTCATAGCTTTTACCTATCCTTTGAAAATATTTACAAAATAAAAAATCCGCCGAGATCTCGGGACGGTGCAAAATGCATCGCGGTACCACCCAAGTTCCGGCGTGAGCCAACACTCATCGGTCGATAACGAAACCATCCGTGGGAAAACCCAATGCTCCGAAGTGAAATGCCGATCACTTGTGCGCCGATGCTTTCAGCCGGGGCATCGGTCTCTTTTTCCGCACTGTCAGTAATAAGCGGTCTTCATCACAGCAAATTTATATTACAAGAAATTTTAACATATTACACGGTTTTTGTCAAGGGGGGAATTTTAGAGATTATTATGGTGAATACAGGAAAAAATTTATCGAAAGTGTTTACAATGTATGAAAATAGTGTTATAATAAATTCATATTTATATTTTAGGAGGCTAAACATCAAATGAAACTGAAGAAAATTTTCTCTGCATTTCTGGCGGTGGCGATGGTGGCTGTAATGCTGCCTGTTACATCACAGGCGATCATTGACGGGCACTATACTTATCAGGTATACGATAACAAAGCAGTTATTACGGATATCGACGACATCATAAGCGGTAAAATTGTAGTACCTGATAAGTTTGTGATCGACGGCGTGGGTGAGTATCCTGTTGTTGAGATAGGAGAGAGAGCATTTGACAGATGGTATAATATTGTAGAGGTCATTATACCGGAGGGTGTATCAAAAATTGGAACATATGCATTCGAGAATAGTAGTGATCTTATCAGTGTAACACTTCCTAACAGTTTGACAGAAATCGGGCACGGTGCGTTTTCTGAATGTCGTAATTTGAAATCATTAAGCATACCTGACAATGTTAATACGATTGGGGCTTTTGCTTTCAGTGGTTGTGATAGTATTACTTCAGTGGTTATACCTGAAGGCGTTGAAACCATTGAAGAATACACTTTCTCTTATTGTGGAAATCTTGTTAGTGTATCAGTTCCTGATAGTGTAAAGAACATAGATGATTCAGCTTTTAGCTGGTGTTCATCTCTTAAAACTGTTAATATCCCCGATGGAGTAACAAAAATATCTGATGAAACATTTTCAAATTGCACGAAACTCGAAACTATTGTTTTACCGGAAAGCATCACTGTTATTGAAAGAGATTCTTTTATTGGTTGTGTATCCTTAAACAACGTAATCATTCCTAATGGAGTGAAAGAAATTCCGGTACAAGCATTTTGTGCATGTTC
>JAZUBE010000039.1:0-7137 GCA_045638325.1 Eubacteriales bacterium | reverse complement strand
TCACTCCTTGATGGATACGGCAAGGAGAAAAAAAGACGTTCCACAAAAGTCGACCGTATACCGAAAGAGCTCCTCGATATCAGACACTATAATAGTGTATTTGAAATGGCTGAACTTTTTCCTTACAGCGACAGTGAGATCTTTACCGCTGAAAAGCTACGGAAATTCCTTCATGCTCCCGGTCGGAACGGATGGGCCGCACTTCGTTTCATGGAGCTTTCGGGTCTGTGCGAAAAATACGGAAAAGAAGGGAACCGTATCCTTTATAAATTCAATAAAATAAAATAACTGCGCACGAGATCGTGCGCAGTTTTTTATTCAGTTAACCTTCGTATTCTTCATCGGCTGTGCTGAATGTGATATATGATACCGGATTTACCTGTTCTCCGTTTATAGTAAGCTCAAAGTGGAGATGCGATTCATCTGCTATCTCAAGAAGAGATGTATCACCGATCGATCCTATCACTTCACCGGCAGAAACCGCAGCTCCGGTTGTAATATTCTCAGGCACAGACGCCGAGAGATTTCTGTAAATACTTAATGCTCCGCCGTCATGTTCAATACTGATACAATATCCTGACATAGGATCCTCCCATATATCCTTAACTGTACCTGCAGCACAGGCAAAAACATCATCACCGACAGCTCCGGAAATATCTACACCGAGATGTGGTCTGTAATCATTCATTGTAACGGAAAACACGGGAGTTTCACCACTGTGATTCTTCATTACATATCCCGTACCGGGTGCAACAAATTCAGGAAGCTCCGGTTCCGCCACAGCAGGTTCTGTCTGTGTTGTTTCAGTACGGCTTGTCTCAGTTTCAGTAGTTTCCGATTCGGATTCTTTGGTTGTAACATCCTCTTCCGTGAGTCCGGCTATTACCTGCTTATCCTCTTCCGTTGCGATCACTTCCGTATCCTTAGGATCCCCGGCAGATCTGCCAAGAGCTGCAGACATTGCAACAAGTACCGCAATAAGGATAAGTGACAGCGATAATGTCAGATAAATAGTCCGCATCTGAGCATCTTTGTTTTTCTTTCTGTTGTTCTGATTATTCATATGAATCTCAACCTTTCTCCTCAAAATGAGGGAATACTGCATATATTTTCTGCATTATTCAAAGGTTTTATTCACCATTGATAAAATCAATTGACATTAACAGTATCATAAGGTATAATATGTTAGATAAAAAATTCAGAGAGGTTTTCCCATGCTTATTGTAAAAAACACATCTGTAATGAATATTGACGGTGCTATACGCGGCGCAAGAAACCCTATGAACAGCTGGCACAAAAGTGACAGTTATACAGACAGTAATGGAGTATTTCATTTAGGTGCTGCCGATCTTGATTTCGGTCACAGACTCGCTGTGGCAGGTTCCGATCACCGAAAATTTCTGAGACAGGTCTTTGTTTCCGTAGATATAACTGCTCCGATCTATTGGTGGAAAGAATTTGATACTTATAAAGTCGGAACCGTTGCAAATTCCACAAGTACTATGCATAAGATTCATTCAAAGGAATTTTCCACTGAAGATTTCAGCACCGATCATCTGACAGAGGAGGGAATAACTGTACTCAGAACTCTCCTTGAATTCCTTGAAAAGAGACGTATATGTTTCAATGAGACAAAGGATAAAGATGCTTGGTATGATATCATAACTCTTCTCCCTTCAGCTTACGAGCAGACGAGAACGGTCACTATGAATTACGAAAATCTCATAAATATCTATTATGCCCGCAAGGATCATAAACTTAACGAGTGGCATATACTCTGTGACTGGATAAAATCTCTCCCTCACGCTGCTGAATGGATTCTTATAAGAGAAAAAAATGAACAGTAATAAAGTTATAACACCGGAAAAGCGACTTAAAACAGGACGCATGGCGGGAATCGTCGGTATTGCTGTTAACCTTATGCTTTTTGCAGTCAAGATCAGTGTTGGTATACTCACAGGAAGCGTTTCCGTATCTGCTGATGCTATCAACAATCTCTCCGATGCAATGTCTTCTGTTTTTGTCCTTGTGGGATATGTGCTTGCGGCAAAGCCTGCAGACAAGGAACATCCCTTCGGCCACGCAAGAATGGAGTATCTATGCGGACTGTTTATTTCTGTTATCATTACTGTCCTTGGCGTAGAGATGTTACGTTCTGCTGCGGAGAGCCTTATTGCCGGCGGTGGAAATAACAGTTTTTCCACAGTTGCCATAATTCTTATGGTCTCGACTGCCGGTGTTAAAATCGCACTTGCGATTTTTTACCGTATTGTCGGCAAAAAAATAGATTCACAGTCTCTCAAAGCGTCATCTGTTGACAGCTTCGGCGATGTTGCTGCTACCGGTGCTGTAGTTCTCGGTATGATACTCACTCCTTATCTCGGCAACCGTACCGATGGTATCCTCGGTCTCATAATCGGTGTATATATTGTTATTCTTGGTCTGAAGCTCGTAAAAGAATCTTCCGGTACACTTATTGGAATCGCCCCCGATTCTTCACTTGTACGTGAAGTTACTGATAAGATCAAAAAGTATGACGGCATTCTCGGAATACATGATCTTGTAATTCACAGCTATGGAGAGGGAAGAATATTCGCCACTGTTCACGTTGAAGTAGATTGCGATATTGATCCTCTGATATCTCACGACCTCATTGATAATATTGAAGCTGATTTTCTTAGAACAAGCGGTATATCTCTTGTTATTCATATGGATCCCGTATGTTTGTCGGATCCTAAAACAAACAACCTGCGTGAAACTGTAGCACAAATCATACTCGACATCTCCAAAGAAGTCGGTTACGGCATCTCAATGCACGATTTCCGCGTGGTGTGGGGAGTTACTCATACTAATCTTATATTTGATGTGGCTGTATCAGATGATATGCCCCTGACAGACACTAAACTTTCCGAACGTATCACAGAAAAAATATCAGCTGTTGACAGCTCATATAATACGGTAATCTGCGTAGACAGAGACTATCATTCTACAAGATTCGGCACCGAAAGGTATTTATGATGGACAGTAAATTCAGACTTGGTATCATTGGACTCGGCTGCAGAGGCATGATGCATATAAAAGATATCCTCACAGAGCGTGACGATGTCATAATAACCGCTGTTTGCGACATTTACAGTGACCGCATAGAAGAAGCAGTGCAGGTCTGCAGTGAGAAAAAAGGGTGGTCTGTGGCCTCCACAGAGGACTACATGCAACTTATAGAGCGTACTGATGTGGATGTAGTATGCGTTTTCTCTGCCTGGGAAAATCATATTCCTGCGGCTATTTATGCAATGGATCACGGGAAACAGGTATGTATAGAAGTAGGCGGCGCATACAGCGTTGAGGAGTGCTTTGCACTCGTAGATGCTTATGAACGCACCGGGATCCACTGCATGATGCTTGAAAATTGCTGCTATGACCGAAACGAAATGATGGCACTCAGAATGGTCAGAGAAGGAATTTTCGGACGAATCGTAGCCTGTGAAGGCGGTTATTGCCACGATCTCAGAGATGAGGTTGCAAGAGGAGAAGAGCTCCGTCACTACAGACTTCGCAACTACATATCACGTTGTGCCGAAAATTACCCCACTCACGAGCTTGGTCCAATAGCAAAAGTTCTCGGAATCAACCGTGGCAACCGGATGAAAAGTCTTACTTCTGTCGCCTCAGGTGCATTCGGTCTTAATGACTATGCAGAAAAGCACGACAATATTAACCCTAATTTCAAAACATTCCCATTTAAGCAGGGTGACATTCTTAAAACCAACATTCTTTGTGAAGGTGGAGAGCTGATAACTCTCACGCTTGATACCACACTTCCTCGCAATTACTCAAGAGGATTTACGGTGCGCGGAACTAACGGAATGTTTAATGAAGATACCAACAGTATTTTTATTGATGACGGTACATTCAATCACTTCTCTCATGATCATTATAATAACGTGGAGAAGTACAGAGAAGAGTTTGAGCATCCCGTATGGAAAAAATTTGAGGAAGACGGAGTAAAAGGCGGCCATGGCGGTATGGACTGGCTTGTGTTTGATGCATACTTCGAGGCTCTCAGAAACGGTGATGTCCCTCCGATCGATACATATGATACAGCTTCATGGATGGTAATTACACCTCTGTCTGAAATGTCTGTAAAAAACGGTGGTGCGCCTGTACAGATCCCGGACTTTACAAATGGAAAATGGCTGAATCGCAATGATGTAAACACAGGATTCTATTCTCTTGATAAATAAAAAAAGCCCTAAGGGCTTTTTTTATTTATCAACACAGTACATCCTCATCAGCTATGTCTTCTGATGATTCCTCATCCTCAGCCATGCGAACAATCTTCTTTTCGCGTACCCGCGAAGCGATTGCCGAGATGAGCACATAGCTTATAAAATATACGACTGACACAAAAAGTATCGACCAGAACACATTCACTCTTACGGGATCAATGTCCGTGTTTTTTACAAAAAACATTGCAGAATCGTATGCAAGTCCTCTGAATAATCCCGTATAATCAAATAATACGGCAAAAGATGTCATAAGAATCATATGTATAATACTGATGAATGCAAAGCCTGCATTATACGGCAGAGCAGAGAACAGTGCAGCAAAAAATCCGCAAAGCAAAGGTATAATAAGGACAGGTGCACCGTAAACGGCATGAAGGCCATATACTATTCTTATAATAACTGACAGAATAAATGACCATGCAGTAATTCTTAAAAGAGAAGATGATAGTTTCATTTTATACATCCTTTTTTTCATGATCATACCATACTGTTTATAAGAAATTGCGCAGAATCTGACGAATTATAAAAATTATTTATTTTATAATCCGTACCTTACTTGAAGTATCACCACAAGTAAATGTAAAGATATTTTCGCCATCCTTAAGGGTGAGAACAAGCTCAAAATATCCGCCCTGCTTTCTTGTGACATTCTTTCCGTTAACCACAAGCGGATATTCGGGATTTGATATACCGCTGAAAATAACGGAATGACCGTTTAAAGCAGTATCACTTAAAGACGAGAAAACAATATCATCCGGAAGATCAGATGGCGAGTAATAATAAATAAGATCCGCAAATGCATCTGATGTATCTCCGGATGCACCTGCAGCATCCTTTTTCAGCGCTTCATAACCGTAAAGCATACTTCCGCGGTACGAGATATGATCCCTTGCGATATCTATCTGAAGCGGAAGCTCTCCTGCCGGAGATTCCCAGTCGTTATCGTATCTGTAAAGACCGTGTGAAATAACAAGCTCGACCCCTGTACCGCTTGTAAGAGAATCCCAGAATCTGACCAGTTCACCGAACGGAGCAGCAGCATCAGAGCATTTCCAATAAAGCTGCGGTGATATAAAATCCACATATTTGCCTTTTATCCATGCTGATGCATCACAGTACAGATCGTTATACGCCTCCATACCGGAGGTAGCCGAACCACCGTTAATTCCGTCACTGTTCTGCCAGATACCGAATGGCGCTACACCGAATTTTTTATCATCACCATACGATTTTACAGTATTATAACAACGCTCAACAAGCCTGTTTACATTGTTTCTGCGCCAGTCTTCAACAGGCATAGTCTTGTCGGAGGCATTGTAAAATGTACTGTCATCAAATTCGCATACTACACCTGTGCTGTCTGTAGCAGGATATGGATAAAAATAATCATCAAATACTATACCATCCACATCATAACCGGACATGATCTCATCTACAGCATCGGAAACAAGCGCAATAACATCATCATTACCACAGTTAAGATAAAGCTTACCATCTCCGTAAAAGACACACATTTCATCATCAAGTCCCGGAGAACCGGAAGGAAGATTTTCTTTAGCCTCCGCATGTGTATCAGCTGCATTTACCGAAACTCTGAGAGGATTCATCCAGGCAAAAAGCGAGATCCCGTTCTCACGACACAGCCTTGACATATACTCAAGGGGATCAAAATGGAGGACGCCGTCCGTATAAAGATATTCGGATACAGGGAATATCTTAGATTTATACAAAGCATCGGAAGCGGGATGAACCTGAAAGAACACAGTATTCATATTGTGTAAAAGCACTGTGTCTACAATATCATGCAGCTCTGCTTTAAGATCATCCTCAGACATATCGGGAGCGGAAGGAAAATTTATGTTATATACCGAAGCGATCCATACCCCACGAACTTCTTCACGGACATTTCCTACGGGCGAAATTGCTGTCGCAGAAGTAAAAGGTGAATCAGGATCAAGATTCAACTCCAAATCATTTTCACTGCATGATGAAATAAACAGGATAGAAACAAAAAGAATAGCGGAGATTATCCGAAGATAAAGTTTTTTCATAAAAATCTCTCTTTTAAATTATTATCGGACGAGCCTTTAAAATATATGAAATTCATTTGGAAAACATTCCGAGCATCTCCATACGGCTGGTGGAAAGAGAATAAGCCGCCTCAAAGTCACCTGCACTTTTACGACAGAATTCAAGATCGCAAAGAAGCTTATACCTTGAGAAAAATCCCCCTTCATCAGAAGAAAGCGCAATATCAAAAAGGCGGGTGGCACCATCAAAATCCCCTGATGCCATTAAAACAGCTCCTCTTATGTGAAGGGAGTGAAAGCTGTTCAGGAGGCCTGTTCTGAGCATGGCTGCCCCACAATCGGGATCGTTATTCTTAATCGACTTGTATGCAGTAAGGTAAAGCACACATGAAGTTGGCATTAGTGTATCGCCAAGACCATCAAATCCGGTCAGCTCATCGGGAATATTATCATTGCCGACACAGTCTATAAGCTTCATGATAAAGTGACACAGATCTGTGATAAGGCTTCCGTTAAGAGTAATTAGTGCCGAAGAAAATGCAGCCTTTTCAAGATGATCGTAAGCAGATGCGAGCATAAATTTTTCAAGCAAATCTTCAGCTATTTTAAAATGAGAGATAGCATAATAGAGACGCATCTCGCCGTCAGAATCGATAAAGGGTTCACACACAGCGGCAGCATCAGCATAATTATTTTCTTCTATCAATGAAAACACGTCAGAGAGAGCTTCTTTCTTTTCGTAAAGCTTTTCCTCATCGCCTTCAGCAAAAAAATAACCTGCAGGAACGGACAATACATCCGATATATGAAGAAGCGTT
>JAZUBE010000038.1:0-4041 GCA_045638325.1 Eubacteriales bacterium | reverse complement strand
TTCCCTCGGAACGAAGGAGCCGTGCTAATGAATGATATACCTCACATCCTGCACGGAGTGCTTCGGAAAATGAGGGGAATCCCATTGGCATTATCATAAATTCCTGAATATCCAGGTTGTTCGATGAGTGTGCACCGCCGTTTATGACGTTCATCATTGGTATAGGGAGACGAAGTGCATCGATCCCTCCGAGATAACGATACAACGGCATTCTGAGGGATGCTGCACCTGCTCTTGCCACAGCCATAGAAACTGCAAGTATCGCATTTGCGCCGAGCTCTGATTTGTCCTCGGTTCCGTCAAGCTCAAGAAGCCTTTTATCGACGGATGATACGGATATTGACATGCCCGAAAGCTCTTTGTTTATGATACCGTTTACGTTTTCTACGGCAGCAAGAACGCCCTTGCCTCCGAATCTTGCATCGTCATTATCACGAAGCTCAAGAGCTTCATGAGTTCCTGTTGATGCGCCTGAGGGTACCTTTGCTCTGCCTGCATAACCAGCGGTAGTTACAACTATTGCTTCTATGGTGGGATTTCCTCTTGAATCGATTATCTCCCGTGCTTTTACCGTGTCGATCTTATTTCTGAATCTCATAATATCTCCGTTCCGACAGCGAGGCTGTCTTTTTTCTTATTATTTCCGAAGGTCAAAAAAATATGCAAAAATCAGGAACATAACATAATACTGTGCATATACTGATGATGATACAAATAAAGATCGCACAGGCGAGGAAAGGTGAAGTCATGCAGATATATACAGTTAAAACCGGCGACAGTATTTATTCGATTGCAAGAAAGTTCGGTACAACTCCGTCAAGAATAGTGACGGATAATGAGCTTGCAGATCCTGCGAGACTTGCGGTAGGTCAGACTCTTGTGATACTTGAACCGACAAGGACATACACGGTAAGAGGCGGTGATACTCTTGAAGGGATTGCAAGACTCTTCGGAGTAAGTCTTACGGATCTGTGGCGGAATAACCCCATACTGGGAGGGAAGACGTATATTTATCCCGGACAGACGTTAAATATCTCATTTGCTCCCCCACCTCTTGGGGATATATCGGTGAATGGTTATGTTTACCCCTTTGTTGACAGAGATGTTCTGAGAAAAACACTTCCGTATCTTACATATTTGTCCATATTTTCATACGGTATCAGAGAGGACGGTACCCTTGTTCCTCCTGCACTCGGTGATGATGAGATAATTTCTATTGCGAGGGAGTACGGCTCAGTACCTCTTATGATGCTTACATCTCTTACCGACAGAGGAACATTTTCAAGTGAGCTTGCCACAAGAACGATTCAGAATGAAGCGGTATCTCAGACTCTTGCGGAAAATGCAGTGCGTACAATGGTAGAAAAAGGATACGGTGGTATCGATGTGGATTTTGAGTATATAGAACCTTCGGCAAGAGAAGGTTATGTCAGATTCATAAATCAGATAAGAGATGCGCTTCCCGAAGGTGGGGATTATGAGATATTCGTATCACTTGCGCCGAAGAATTCCGATGATATGCGCGGACTTCTTTATGAGGGTATTGACTACACAGGTCTCGGCGAGGCTGCAGACAGAGTTCTTGCAATGACCTATGAATGGGGATATACATACGGCCCTCCTATGGCAGTCTCACCCATACAGAATGTTGAGAGAGTTCTTGACTATGCGGTATCTCGGATCCCTGCGGATAAGGTTATGATGGGTATACCAAATTACGCTTACGACTGGCCGCTGCCTTACGTAAAGGGAGAGACAAAAGCAGATTCTATGTCAAATGTCATGGCAGTGAAGCTCGCCATTGATAAAAATGCCGCAATACAGTATGACGAGACAGCACAGACGCCGTATTTCAAATATTTTGACCGTACCGCAAATGGCCCTATTGAGCATGAGGTGTGGTTTGACGATGCACGAAGCATGGACGCAAAACTGCGTCTTATGAACGACAAAGACTTGTACGGAGGCAGTGTGTGGAATGTAATGAACTATTTTCCACAGCTCTGGACGGTGATGAATCAGCTTTATAGTATCAGAAAAAAATAAAACGGTTCTCGATATATAGTTTTATGAATTACGTGTAAATAAATAGTTAAGTATTGCTAAAATGGGGGGTAATATTGACAATAAATTGTTGAAATGGTATAATGAAGCTGTAAAAAGCAATAATTTATTGCAATATTCAGGAGGTAAAAAATGAAAGCACGTAAGTTTTTAACACTGTTTGTGGCGGCAACACTTGCTGTATCGTCATTTGTCATGCCTGCAGCTGCATCATCGTCGGATGAAGAATATGCGCAGGTCTCTGATAAAAGTGCAATATCTGAGCTTGTAGTCTATAAGGACAGTACCAAAACTGAAAAGTACGCCTCTGTTGACGATATTCCCCGAGGTGCTGTGGTATACTACGACATCGTGAGCAAACCGGGATATATCTGCTATGATATCAAGATGAACGTATACGAGATAACGGATACATATTTCGTAAATGATTATCACGGAGTACAGCTTGATTATACGCTTATGTCCGTTCTGGCAGGTGATACCGATCTCAGCGGTACGTATACTTTGGCTGATGCTACTGATATCCTGAAATATATCGCCGGATATACTCCTCAGTATTGGGCTTTGGGACGATCCGCATACGGCGAATGTATAATGGACTATACCTGCGACGGAAAGATCAATCTTTCAGATGTCAGCGGAGTTTTAAAGGATATCGCAGGATGGGATATTGACCGAAATAATCCTTGCCCCCGTACATACGGGCTTGAATATCTCCTTCCGGTTGATGCCGAGGCTTTCTACGGTGTTGAAGTAAAGTATCTTGGATATGGCGGATATGTGGTTGAACACGGGGACGCATACGGACTTTCCGACAAATATGATGATGCGTTTTTTGAAACACATGATCTTGTTATCTTTAACGGATACTGTCCCGGAGATGCAGAACCTGTGATCGATAAGCTGTGGTATAACAGCGATACAACTTTCGTCAGTGCGGAATTTGAATGCTCTAACATTCAGTTTGGTAGCGGTTGGGCAATATTTGTACCCGTTGTAAAGGAGCTTCAGGTAATACCGAATTATCCGATGTAAAATTTAAAACAACACAAAGAGATACCCGTGACAGGGTATCTCTTTTAATGTGATCTGATATGAAATATTATTCCTTACAAATATTATCGCACTTTTCGCTGTACTCACGCCATGTCTGGGCGATGGTCTTCCATTCGTCCTCGGTGAACTTGAATCCGGGAAGATCGGACACACAGTACAGATCGGGAATACCGATATTGGGCTGATTCTTCATAACACGCATCATATCTCGGTGAGTGTTGAATCCGCCGGAGTCTGTATCGATAAGGGAAGTGGGATTAGCCATACCCCAGAGTCTTGCTCTGTGCTCGAAGATCTCCTTACCATTACGGCTTGAGTTACCGTAGTCGTGAAGTCTTGCATGATCTACGAGGGACGCAAACATAGGATGCATGGGGCTTGCGTTGATAACAGCGTCGGGCTTAGCTTCCTTTGCGTATGTACGGATCTGCTTGATATAATCGTACAGAAGCTCAGCGCCGTATTTTCCGCTGTAGGTCTTAACCTTACGTCCGTGAGGCTGGCAGAATGCGAAGTCAAGCTTGAAGCCTGCCGCATTATAGCAACCCTCGTCATCGGAGATGATGCGGTGTACGATCTCCTTCAGCATCTCTCTGTATACGGGGTGAGAAGGATCAGCAACAGGTCTGTCGCCCTTGA
This sequence comes from Eubacteriales bacterium, assembly GCA_045638325.1. Taxonomy (GTDB): domain Bacteria; phylum Bacillota; class Clostridia; order Oscillospirales; family CAG-272; genus UMGS1312. The sequence goes on along the minus strand of JAZUBE010000038.1, from coordinate 282 downwards.
TGTAGGAGTTGCCCTCCTCATCAACTGTCAGGCACTCCTCGGGAAGTCCCTCAGCATTCCAGAGCTGATACCACATGAATGTGCGGATATCGTTCTTGAGATTGTTGTCAATAAATCCGCGCAGATCAGGCCAACGCTCGGGAGCGGGATACGCAGTACCATACTTATCCTGCCACTTGTCGTCGATAATAAGGATAGTAGGATGCAGATCACGCTTTTCCAGCTTCTCAAGCATCTCCTTGTATACGATCTCCTTACAGGAGAACAGAGTAGTACCGTCAC
>JAZUBE010000037.1:0-10163 GCA_045638325.1 Eubacteriales bacterium | reverse complement strand
GACATTTTTATGTCCTCCTTCGGTTTTTCCACCATCCGTCATGATACCGCAACCATAGACCAAATCAATGGCACCGGCGGTAATTCGGGGACGAATGTGTGTGATAATTTTTGTATGCACATCGCATACTTGGGTATTATATCACATTTTATTTTATACTTCAAGTATTATTGGCAAATTAACAAAATATTTACAATATTATCAAAACCACCTGTGTTTCTTTTTACTTCTCCGATCGTTACAGCAGTCGCAATCGCTCCTGTTGTAATCGCCCTCAACGAGTATCGCATCTTCACCGATACGACTTATGCAGTTCCACGGAATACGGATATCCTCTCCCCTGCTCCAGAAGGATACACCCGCACATCCCGGAACAAAAATCGCCTCGATTCGTCCGTCGCACGGATCGACCTCAAAATCGCATATATTGCCGAGACTTTTTCCGTCACATATCGAGATAACCGATTTTTCTCTGAGTTCTCTTGTTCTGCAGCCCATAACCGCTCCTTTGATTTTTTATATAATTATATTATTTCCCTTTATGTTTAATTCCCACGAAAAAGAGCCATCCTCCGATATACTGTCCTGAGACAGAATATCCTTGGTTGGCTCTGTAAATTATCTTTTATACTGATTGATTAAATAAACGACCTGATCATAAACTCCTTTGGGACATGCAATAGTGCATCCTGTACCATCCTTAAGCCAGATAGCGGCAGTCTGAGTAACAAAAGGCAGATACACCGGTTCCCCCGCATCGACAGCATAAATATGCTTCATTTTAACAAGAGTCCTTTGCTCTCCCTTTATCACATAGTCTATCCTGTTGGTATAGAAACGTATAGTTGCCATTCCTATAAGGCTCATCATTTGCCCTATTCCGCCATATACAGCCGACTTATATTCAAAGATAGGAGAATCCGTTCCGTAAGACGTGTTCCGGGCATATGCGGCATATTGTTGTGATGAATATTTATCACTGCCGTTATATTGCTGCTGCGTTGTATTTGAATGCGATGCACCGGTAGTCTGAGGGGACTCTATATTACAAAGATAATCATATTTTTTAAAATAATTCTTGCTGCCGATTACAGTAAGAAGCACATGCATTCCTCGTGAGGCAGCCTGTATCTTTACACCCAGACGCTCAATTTCCTTGATCCTGTATTTTTCATTGGATCGGCCTCGAATAACACCGACATCGTCCACATGAACCTCACCGGCAGTCACAATTCCTTCAACAACTGTCTTATTTTCTCCGGCAACGGTAGTATCATATACCCACACTACAAAAGTTCCCGAAGGTCTGTTATTCCCTGTTATATATTCTTCGGCAGCATTTCTGTCGATTTCTTTTCTCAAAGCATTGGCAAATTCTTTTTCTTCATCCTGCCTGCTTTTTGCAGAATCTGCAATTCTTATTTTAGTACCACAATAATTGCAAAACTTCGAATCATCAGTTATATGTTTTCCGCAGGACTTACAAATCATCTACAGCTCTCCTTTTTAGAATCACATTTTATAGATTATATCATGTCATCTGACCAAAATCAATATTATCCGTACAATTATCACCGTAATTATCGCAAATCTATGATATTTTCAGAGAACATTTTCAAAAAACCATTTTGCAACTCCGTCTGATTCATTATCACCGATAACAGAGGTAGCAATCGCTTTAAGCTCAGATACGGCATTATCCACAGCATACGCCTCATCTGCAATCTCAAACATCGGTATATCATTTGTTCCGTCACCAAAGCAAATTATACGGTCACATCCGAGAAGTTTTTTCAGCTCAAGAACAGCCCCTGCCTTTGTTGCGCCTATAGGATGCACCTCAAGGAACATCTCATGAAAATATCTGTCAAAAAACAGCTCTACCGGGAAATCAGTTTTAAGTACATCACGGATAGCCGAAAGTCTCATCTCATCTGCAAGACTGGAGAAATGGAACACCGTTCCCTCGCCGAGTTTATCAGGCGTTGTGGGATTCTCTCTGGCATCACCTTTTCTTGCATCGAGGAACACCTTAGATGCCTGTGGCAGATCATCATACGAAAAGGAATATTTCTCCACTCCGTCGATTATGGAATAAACGATCGGTGAGACACCGTATTTTTCGAAAACTGACAGCACATACGAGGATTCTTCAGCCGTCATACTTCCGACCTTAATCCTCTCCCCCGTAGTAGCATTCACAATAAATGTTCCGTTATAAACAACAGCAGGAATTTGCGGGGTTATCTGACGGGTAATAAAAGACGCTGAGGTATACGCTCTCGCCGTAGCATAAGTGAACAGATTACCATTGGATATTACCCTGTTAATGATATCCAAAGTATAAGGTGACACAGCCGCATTATTTCTGAGAAGCGTTCCGTCAAGATCAGTTATATATAAGGTCTTATCGCTCATAGATTTCACCACACATTTTAAACTATTTGTCAGTTTCTGCCTGCGTTTTCCCAAATCTGTTCATGTATCTCATCAGCAGTACGTGCTATCTTGCCGATATACCCATTGACAGTCCAATCACCCGAAATCATATCGGAAAGAAATACGAGAGTATAGGGGTGTTCATCGTACACGATACCGATATCATGATATGCACGGTCATCCCAACCGTACTTTCTTGCGATCTCTTTATCATCAATACCAAGGGAGAGCATTACCTGATGCTGCGATTCTATCATTATGTTTTTTATTCTTTGAGAATACTTGAAATCGCCTTCTAAGTATTCCCAAGTTGATCTCAGCACCTTTGCACCGTCAATGGCAGAAAGTGCCCAACCACCGTCGCAGGTAAAGCTATCGGCACCAATAGAACGAACATAATCAAAATACAGCTCACGACCGTATTTATTTTTGATTGCCCCCTGAGCGATATTATCACTGTATTTCAGCGAATACTCTATAAGCTCAATATATGAAAAGGTGGAACCGATCTTCATATTTTTTATCTCACCGGTACCAAAATGATCTTCCCTACCGGTATATGTATAAATATCTTCAAGTCCCATATCCTTGGTTTTAGCCTCATACAGCACTGCCATGGCAAAAGGCAATTTCATAACACTTGCACTATAAACCACTTTATTGCCGTTAAAGGAATAGGTAATACCCGTCGTCAGATCCTCATAACAAAAAGCTATCTCGGCATCCTCGACAGGAGGTGCAGAAAGAAGGCTCTCCAGTGAAGCAAACACTGTCGGATCAGGCTCATCAGGAACAGGTTCAGTTGATACGATAAGTTCCTCAGTCTGTATAATATCCTGTGTACACGGTAAATTATCGGAAGATACATTCCCAGACACCACATCCGACACATCCAAATCCGTATCATTACCGAGCACATTATTATTTTGAGAAGCATCTCGAAATTTAACACACGAAAAAAGAAATATGATGCAAAGCATCAGGCAAACAGGAAATTTGTTTTTCATAACACAAACTCGTAAAATAAATTATGAGAATAGAAAAAAATCGGAGCAAGGCTATTGCCCCACTCCGAAACTGAATTACTCAGCAGCGTAAACGCTTACCTGCTTTCTGCCGTTAGCGATGTGCTCGAACTTAACGGTACCGCCGATGAGGGCGAACAGGGTATCGTCAGATCCCTTACCAACATTGTTGCCGGGATGGATCTTGGTTCCTCTCTGGCGAACGATGATGTTACCAGCGAGAACGGTCTGACCGTCTGCACGCTTAACACCAAGTCTCTTGGACTCAGAGTCACGTCCGTTCTTAGTGGAACCTACACCTTTTTTATGTGCGAAAAACTGTAATCCGATTCTGATCATTTTCATTATCTCCTTTTGTTAATGTTACGCTATGTCGTCCTCGTCATCAACGACATCGACCTCAAGAAAATCATAATACTCCTCAACGAGATCGTTGAGCTGGTAATAATATCCCATTATGATTCCGCCAACGGCAAACCTCTTACGCTCATCCTCTTCAAATTCAGGGAGAGCACCTTTTGCCATAACGGTGATCTTTGTGGTATTCTCATCGATACTGTAATCAATATCGGAGGCATATGCCACCTCAATGGTGTTCACGATAAGCATTGTCATTGCTGACAGTGCTGCACAAAGAACATCTTCTCCTGACTCACCGTAACCGGTGTGACCGTGTTCCTCAAAGCCGTAAAATATGCCGTCTCTGCGGCGAAAAACGATGCGTGTCATCTTAGCCTTCGATCTTCTCGATCTGAACCTTAGTGTAAGCCTGTCTGTGACCCATCTTACGCTTCTCATTCTTCTTAGGCTTGTAGGTCATAACATAGATCTTCTTACCAAGTCCGTTCTTTACAACGGTACCGGTAACCTTTGCTCCCTTAACAACAGGAGCACCTGCGGTAAAGCCGGAATCTCCGGATACTGCAAGAACCTGGTCGAAAACAACAGTCTCGCCTTCTGCTACATTCAGCTTCTCAACGAAGATAACATCTCCCTCGTTGACTTTGTACTGCTTTCCGCCTGTCTCAATTATTGCAAACACGAAAAGCACCTCCATTCTACAGGATCGCTAAGCACGGGCAAGCTAATAGCTATTTACAAAGCCCGACATTAAGCGTCATTTTGTATTATACCACTATATCTTGTAGTTGTCAATACCTTTTTAAGGAATTACTTTATAAAATTCTCGACTTCTGAAAATTCTTTATGGATACTGTGATCGTAATTTTCAACACGCCAGTTATCCGAATATTTCATACCGGCAGAGCTGTATTTTTCCTTATTATTTATGACACTGATTATTTTATTAACAGCATCATCCACATCATCCGTTCTATAAACTTCACCGCATCCGCTGACGCTTACGCACTCACATCCGCCGAGCTTATCTACAGTGACCGTAGGAACACCTGCAGCAGCCGATTCCTGTGCTATCAGTGAAAAACCTTCATCGGACGGAACAAAATTCACACTCATACATTTTATTATATCGGGAACATCATCTCTCCAGCCGAGGAAAAGAACATTGTCCTCAACGCCTTCTGTCTTCGCCAGCTCTGAAAGTTCATCCATATATACCGGATCACGCACCTCACCGCAAAACAGGGCAACCGCATCACTTCCCTGTCGTTTAAGTTCTCCAATAACTCTAATAGTTACATCTTGTTTCTTAGGACGCTGTATAAGAGCTATATGTCCGATAACGGTAGTACAATCAGGATCAAATTCTCTGCCGATCTTTTCGTAAAGTTCCGGCATAATACGATTCCCGTCTCCCGATCTGTAGCGGTCAACATCGATAGGATTATAGATCACCGCAGTCTTCTTATGTGCCTCTACATCTCTGATCTGATCGGGACAAGCAGCAGATACTCCGATTATTTTTCTGACAGTTTTCCACTTTGAACATATATTTATGAGTTTTCCTGTCATGCCGTCAAGGAAAACATGATGAAGATGCCAGATAACGGGCTTCCTTTTAAGGGTTCCGCAGATCGCACTCCAGGGGAGCGCCGCCGGTCCCGGAGCATAAAGTATATCAGGCTTGTACTTACGGATCGCTTTAAGTGAACGACGGATACATCTAAGAGACATTGACGCATAACGGAAAATGACAGACTTACCCTTCACACCGGTGGGAAGTGACTGGTCACCGATAATTATATACGGTATACCTCGCCTGTCAAGCTCCTCGGACATTCTGCCCTCCCCCGGGATGAGGCAGCAAAAATCGTATGTATCTCTGAGCAGATCGATCACTGTAAGCGTCATTTTCTGACCACCGGATACAGTAGAAAGAGTTTCCCAGACAAGAATTTTCTTTTTCATAAGAATACCTTTCAAAAAAAGCATTGCGGTAGACCATCATCAGTAAAAATAGAATCTCCGCGTCTATTCAAAAGCTTTAGCCAAATAACGATAGTTATAAGGCTTCTGATAATTTCAAGGGAACTTTTGAAAAGTTCCCTTGATATAATTATTTTATTTAACGCTTCTCTTTGCCGCAGTCAGAGTATTCTCAAGAAGCATAGTGATGGTCATGGGACCTACTCCACCGGGAACGGGAGTGATAAGTGAAGCAACGGGCTCTGCAGAAGCAAAATCCACATCGCCTGTAAGCTTTCCATCCTCTCTGCGGTTCATTCCAACATCAATTACAACCGCACCGGGCTTTATCATATCACCGGTAATAAAATCAGCCTTACCGATAGCAACAACGAGAATATCTGCACGACGTGTTACTTCGGCCAGATCTTTAGTTCTTGAATGGCAGATAGTAACTGTGCCGTTTGCATGAAGCAGAAGCATAGCCTGGGGTTTTCCAACGATATTGCTTCTTCCGACAACAACACACTCCTTACCGGAAACGTCAACCCCTTCATGCTCAAGGAGCTTCATTACACCTGCGGGAGTACAGGGGAGAAAATCAAAATCGCCGAGCATGATACGTCCTGTATTAACTACATGGAACGCATCAACATCCTTCTCGGGAGGAATCGCCGCAATAACAGCATCCTCATCAAGTCCATTGGGAAGAGGAAGCTGCACAAGGATTCCGTGAACACGGGAATCATTCTTCAGTTCCTCGATCTTTCCGAGGAGTTCAGGCATTGTGGTGTCGCCTGACATCTCGATAACCTCGGAATAGAATCCGGCATCCTCACAAGCCTTTTTCTTGTTTCTCACATACACCTGGGATGCAGGATTATCTCCAACGATGATAACAGCAAGTCCCGGAGTAACGCCGGTCTCTGCTGCAAACTCAGCCGCACGCTTCTTTATGTCGGCACGCACTTCTGCGGCAATGCCTTTTCCGTCAATCAGTTTCGCCATCTTTATTCTCGCTTTCACTTTCTGTTATATTGTCAGTATCACCATCATCCGGAACGGTATCGTCCTCCATCTCAACGACTTCTGCAGATTTGGTTGCTACACCATTCTCTGTAGTTTCATCGGAAGGAGCATCACCTGATGCAGAAACAAGCCTCATGATCGCAGGTGTCCTCTTCCAAAACAAGAAGAAAAGTACAGTTCCTGCAGCAAACGCCGCAAGACCCAGAATCTGTGATACGCGGAGAGGCCCGAGATAAAGGCTATCGGTACGAAGCCCCTCAATAAATGCTCTGCCGAGACCATACCATGATACGTAGAACAGGAACACCTGACCGTTATACTTCTTTTTCTTATAGAAGATTGCGATAAGAACAAATCCCACAAGATTCCATAGTGACTCATACAGGAAAGTAGGATGCACGTGAATCCACTCGCCCGTACTGTTCATAAGACCCATTCGCCAAGGAAGAGATGTCTCCGAACCGAATGCTTCGGCGTTAAAGAAATTACCCCAACGTCCGAGTATCTGTCCTATCATTATTGCGGGAGCCGCAACATCTGTAAGAACGGGAAAACGGATATGCTTTTTCTTTGCAATGAAGTATCCCGTAAGAACACCGACGATTATTCCGCCGTATATGGCAAGCCCGCCGTTCCTTATATTTATTATACCGAGGAACGTGTCTTTAACATTTTGCCAGAAAGTGCCGTCAGTTACGAGATAATCACTGAACTTGAATATAACGTAATAAAGTCTCGCACCGATTATTCCGAAAAGAATACACCATATGGTAACGTCGTAAATATCATCCTCGGTTATCCCCTCGTACTTTGCCCTGTTTCTTGCATAAAAGAACGCAAGGATCATTCCGACGGTGATTATTACCGCATACCACTGTATTCCGAAGCTACCGATTTTTATCGCCGTAGGATCAATTTCAAACGGTCCGATTCCAAGACCGGGAAAAGAAATCGTATTCATATTTTACTCCAAAATCATGACCGCAAAGGATCACTCATCTGCGTTTTCCCAGTTGTGATAGATCTCTGATACGTCATCGCAGTCCTCAAGATGCTCGATCATGAGGTTCATGTTCTTGATATCATCCTCATTCTCAAGAGTTACATAAGTTGAAGGAATCTTATCATGCTCTGCGGACTCAATCTCGTAACCTGCATCTGCAAGTGCATCTCTTACAGCCTCAAGATCGGAAGGTTCGGTATAGATCTCGAACACATCGTCATCAGCTACAAAGTCTGCAGCACCTGCCTCAAGCGCAGCCTCCATAAGAGCATCCTCATCGGCACCGCTCTCACGAAGGATGATGATAACACCCTTATCCTCGAAGAGATAGCCTACGCAACCGATCTGTCCGAGATTTCCGCCGTACTTATCAAAATAGTGACGCACATCGGAAGCGGTACGGTTACGATTATCGGTAGCACACTCTACGATAACAGCAACACCGGAGGGACCGTAACCCTCATACACTACCTCCTCGTAGGTAACAGCATCAGCACCGCTTGCTTTTTTGATAACTCGGTCGATATTGTCATTGGGCACATTGTTAGCTTTTGCTTTTGCAATAAGCTCACGAAGCTTGGAGTTAGAGTTCGGATCAGGACCGCCTGCGCGGATAGCGATAGCCATTTCCTTACCGATTTTTGTAAACACCTTCGCCTTCTGGGCATCGGTCTTTTCTTTTTTGTGTTTAATATTATTCCATTTGCTATGTCCGGACATTGGAACTTTTCTCCCTTATTTTTAGATTTACTTATATTTTGCGGGGTGCCTTGATGCAGATAAGGCCGAGTGCGGTTTTCAGAATGTTTCCGACAACTGCGGTAAGTCTAAGGCGGAACGCCTTAACCTCTGCATCTTCAGCTGTATTAATAGGACAATTATGATAGAAACGATTAAACGCTGTAGCAAGCTCGATTATATATCTTGTGATAACGGAAGGTTCTGAATCCTCCATGGCCTGAAGCACTCTCTCGGGGAACTTTGCAACAGCACGGAGAAGATCACCCTCCTCTGCCGCAGTAATAGTACCTCCTGCAAGCGCAGTGTCACCGGATTTCTCAAGTATACTGCATGTTCTTGCATAGGTATACTGAGCATAAGGACCTGTAGCACCCTCAAAACTGAGAGCGTTATCCATGATAAAGTTGATGTCCTTGATTCTTGAATTATAGAGATAGTGGAATACCACAGCACCGACACCGACAGCCTCAGCAACGGCATCTCTGTCCTCAAGTTCGGGATTCTTTTCCTCGATAACAGCATTAACCTTCTCAATAGCCTGTGCAAACAGATCTTTCAGAAGTACTACATTACCGGTTCTTGTAGCAAGCTTTGCACCACCGATAGAAACTGTACCGTAGGGCACGTGAGAAAGCTCGTTTACCCAGTCGTAACCCATGAGTTCCATCACTTTGAACCACTGTGCAAAGTGGAGGCTCTGTCCTGCGGAAGTTACATAGATACACTTATTAAAATCAAATGTATTCTTACGGTACACAGCCGCTGCGATATCTCTTGTGGGATAAAGAGTGGAGCCATCCTTCTTCAGTATAAGACAAGGAGGCATACCGTATTCTTCAAGATCAACGATGGAAGCACCATCATCAATCTTAAGAAGCCCCTTATCACGGAGAAGCTGCACCTGTGCGGGCATCTTATCAGTATAGAAGCTCTCACCGAGGTAGTGATCAAAAGTAATACCGAGCTGATCGTAGGTTACGTTATACTCCTTAAGACTTATATCAAGGAACCACTTCCAAAGCTCTATATTCTCGGGATCGTGCTCTTCCATCTTCTTGAACTCGGCTCTCGCCTCGTCATTGAGAGAGGGATCCTTCTCCGCCTCCTCATGGAACTTTACGTAAAGCTCAACAAGTCCGTCGCAGCCTTTTTCTTCAACCTCTTCCTTGTTACCCCAACGCTTGAAAGCAACGATCTGCTTACCATTCTGAGTACCCCAGTCACCGAGGTGATTGATACCGATACAGTTGTATCCGCAGAACTCGTGAAGAAGCTTCAGAGAATGTCCGATAACAGTGGTACCGAGATGACCGATATGGAAGGGCTTTGATGTGTTGGGAGAAGAATAGTCAAGAACTACTGTCTTACCACAGCCGAAATCGAAAGATCCGTAAGCCTCACCTTTTTCTTCGGCTACATTAAGCACACCGGAAATAAGGTATGCATCTGCAACCTTCAGATTTATATATCCACCTGCTGAAGTCGCAGTGAACAGATCATCATGACCTGCAAGACCTGCGGCAATAGTCTCGGCAATCTTGGGAGGTGCGGCACGGAGAACCTTGCTCAGCTTAAAGCAAGGAAGCGCAACATCACCCATC
>JAZUBE010000036.1:0-2812 GCA_045638325.1 Eubacteriales bacterium | reverse complement strand
GCTCACAGAACGACATGGCTACGATCCGACTTGCCTTGCTGACGGTCTTAAGCTTGATCCTGCAAAGGACGAGACTAAGCTTCTGAACGCTATTATCGACCTTCTCGGTGATATCACTGAGGCTGTTGATGAGATGGACGACGATATGGAAGTTCTTAATGACTATATCGAGGAGATCGATGAGGATCTCGGTGCAGTTGAGGAGATCGTATACGAGGAGTATGACGACTGCGATTGCTGCGATTGTGATGACGACGATTGCGACTGCGACGACGATGATTGCGATTGCTGTGATTGCTGCGACGGTGATTTCCGTATGCTCATGTGCCCTCACTGCGACGAGGAGATCTATTTTGATGACTCCATCGAGCCCGACGAGCTGGTTTGTCCCGCTTGTGGTAAGGCTGTTGCAGACGAGCCTGCAGACGCTGAGTAATCTTGCGAAAAACGACCGTCCGAGGGAGACCTCGGGCGGTTTTTGTATATCAGGAGAAAAGTATGACAAAACTGAAATTCGGAATGATCGGTACAAACTTTATCAGTCACACCATGGCAGAGGCAATTGCAGAGTCGGGTTGTGCCGAAGTATATGCGATATATTCAAGAAAACAGGAGACGGGTGTGGCATTTGCAAAAAAGTACGGCGTGCCGACAGATAGAGTGCACACATCCCTTGAAGGAATAGCTGAATCGGGCATTGACGCAATGTATATCGCATCCCCAAATAAGTTTCACTGCGAGCAGAGCCTTTTCTTCCTCCGCCGCGGGATCCATGTGCTTATAGAAAAGCCTGCCGGTGCAGATGCGGCTGAGTATACTGAGATGTGCCGTGTGGCTGAGGAAAACGGTGTGGTGCTGATGGAGGGTATGCGTCAGGCGCATGATCCTGCATGGCAGGTTATCTGCGATGCGCTGCCCGAGATAGGTAGAATCCGCCATGCGTCCTTTGAATTTTGTCAGTATTCATCAAGGTATGACCGCCATAAAGCAGGGGAGCATACCAACACTTTTGACCGTACCTTTGCCAATGCATCAATGCTTGATATAGGTGTGTACCCGCTTCACTGTCTCGTGATGCTTTTCGGTGAACCGAAGAGTATTCAGGCAAATTCCATTTTCCTTGAAAACGGATTTGAAGGATGCGGCGAGATCACACTTGCCTATGACGGATTTACCGCATCAGCGCTGTATTCGAAGATATACGACTCACCACGTCCTTCAGCGATATACGGTGAGGAGGGATGTATCTTTATAAATAAGCTGTCGGTACCTGCATCGGCAACACTCTGCCTCAGAGGAAAAGAGCCTGTAGCCCTTCCTGTTGTGGGTAAAGAGAACAACATGGTCTACGAGGTAAGAGATTTCGTGGCACTGGTGAATGACGGGGATGTTGTTCATCCGTATACCGATACCACTGCCGTGGTAATGCGAATAATGGACGAGGCAAGACGCCTTGCCGGTGTGACTTTTGAATAAGTTTCAGAAGATATGTAAAGTCGGGGGAAGGAAAACTTTTTGAAAAAAAGTTTTCCTCCCCCCGAACCCCTATCTTTTCAAAAACTTTTTGATTGACAGGTGCGGTGAATTATTCTACATTGACTCCCTTTTTGAACAGTTTCAGACTTATGAGATAATTTACGATGATTACGATCGTGTATGAGATGACGGATAAAATGATCAGAAACTTCATGAGAGAGGGAGTAATCATGGGATTCAGCTCGGTGAACAGATCAATGATCCTTGTGTCATAGATGGAACCTATAAGCATGATAAGAACTGTAACGGTCTGGCTTCCCATGTATATTATACCACCGAAAAGAACGGACAGACCGATCTTTTTGCTGTTTGCCCTGTGACCGAGAATGATACCTGTATAGCCACACTGCAGGATGTTGAAAAATTGCAGGAACAGGAGGGAAATAAGCACGGCAATGAGTGTTATGGTGGACGTGTCGTACAAATCTGCAGCGGGATAGATGAGAGATCTTATTGACACACCAATGTGGGTGGAGTAGTACATGATACAGAGGCAGATACCCGCAACGATCATTGTCATACACAGGGTGACTACAGAGCTGATCATCTTTGCGGCATAAAGCACACCTTTTTTGACGGGGAGGGTGTGAGTGATATATGACTCATCACCGTAGAAATTTTGCCTGAATCGAGCCCACAGCCTTATGATATTGTTGAAAAGTGCGCTGCACATCATAGAGATGGTGACTCCCTGGCAGAACTGCCCGAAGAAATACACAATAAATGAGCTGTCTTCAAAGGAGAAGAAGATTCGGGTGATCACGGCAAATATTACGGAGAGACTGTAGAAGATCATCAGAAATTTAAGAGTGTTTCTGATCTCGTATTTAAGAAGTTTTTTCAGCATTTGAACATCCTCCTGAATATCTCGTCAATAGATAAGCCTTCCTTTTCACGGAGCGAATCGGTGTCCGATGCAAGAACTATCTTACCCTTGTCAATGAAGATCACATCGTCAAGAATACGTTCGATATCACTTATAAGATGAGTTGAAATGAGCACGGACGCACCTTCATCAAAATTTGTGAGAATGGTGTCGAGAATGTAATCTCTGGTTGCCGGATCAACTCCGCCCATAGGCTCATCGAGGATGTAAAGATCGGCTTTTCTGCTCATTACAAGTGCAAGCTGAACCTTTTCCTGCATACCTTTGCTCATTTTGGACAGCTTTTCGGTAGGATCAAGATCAAGATCGTCAAGAAGACGCCGTGCTTTATCCTCATTGAAATTGTCGTAAAAATCACGGTAAAATTCAATAACACGATCTACAGACATA
>JAZUBE010000035.1:0-5062 GCA_045638325.1 Eubacteriales bacterium | reverse complement strand
AGTACAGAACCAAATATACCCATGAATATAAGTCCGAAAAGTGTTCCTGCCGTAAATATGGTAACATATTTGAACACAAATGCCGCAAACTTCCATATTACACTGTGTGATGCGCTCTCGCTGGGGCGGATACGGTACAGTAAGAATGCAGCACAGTAAAACACCACAGCCGTAATAAGAACAATAAGAATATCCCTGCAGAAATAATCTGTCATGATCATTCTTCCGGCTGTATCAAGCTCAAACAGGTTAAACAGTCTAAGCGGCGGACAAAGTGTCGTCACCGCACTCTGACTCATGAAATAATCTACATTCAGAATAGTTCCGTGAATTCCGCACGTATTCACCGTCACAAAAAACAGCACGGGAAGTACGAGCGGCATAAACAAAATATATCCTGCAGATATAAACCTCATAAATCCGGTTCCCGTAAGGGATGCAGCAAACAGAGTTATGGAATAAATGAGGAAGAAGAACAGGACACCATACTCAAAAGTCATAAGTATAGGTCTTAGGAATACTCCCGCATCTCCGATCCTCAATGAAAAAGCCGCAAACATTATGAGAAGTCCACAAACAAATGAAACTATATAATACACAAATCCCGAAAGAGTGGAAGTGAGAAACAGAGCCTCTCTCCTTATGGGCAGACTGTGATAAAAGTTCACCGCAGTCTTTTTGTTCGTATATTTCATGGAAGTAAGACCTGCAATAAAACCGAATCCCATGGATATGACCACATTTATTCCGCCGATGACATACAAAAACTCCGTCACTTCGCGAATACGCTCTTCAATGGAAATATGCGAATTATTATCGTACCATGACATTTCATCGGTAATATAACTTATTAAAGGAACTATCATCGACAAAATAAACACCGAAGCAAATACGATCAGAAGCGGCCATCCGGTTTTCAGATTAAACCTGAAATATCGCAGATTAAAGAATCTTTTATTTGGGGATACCACGTCCACGTCAGAGAATGATTTCCGAGTAGTCATAACCTCTGCCCTCCATTTCCGTAATAAATATCTCCTCAAGAGTAAGAGGAACAAACTCAAGGAAGGTCGGCTCAAAATGTTTAAGCTTTTCGCATATATCGTCCTCTGTACCCTCTGCAATAACGGTATACAGACTTCCCTGCTTTTTCATGCTTATAATATTAAGCCCGGGTATATCTTCTTTGGTGATCGACACAGGCAGTATCATCTGTACTTTCTGAGTTGCGAGTTTCATATCGTCAAGTTCACGGACAAACAGTATCTCTCCGCGATGGAGCATTCCAACATGATCGCAGATGTCCTCAAGCTCACGAAGATTATGAGAGGCTATCACTACAGTAAGACCTCTCACACACACATCCTCCGCAAGAAGTCTCTTGACGAGCTGACGCATTACGGGGTCAAGTCCGTCAAAAGTCTCATCAAGGAAAAGATACTTCGGCCGGCAGGAAAGCCCCAGAAGAAGTGATGCCTGCTTCTGCATTCCCTTTGAAAATGTATTCACCCTGCGTTTTTCCTCAAGACCGAAAAGTGTCAGAAGTTCCATATATCGCTTGAGGGAAAATGTCGGATATACGCTGCGGTAAAGCTCGCGCATCTCAAATATAGTTCCACCGGAAGTGAAGAACTGTTCATCTGACAGATATACGATCTGTTCCTTTACTGCTGTGTTTTCAAGAACATTCTCACCATCATAAAGCACCTCACCGCAATCACCTTTAAATACACCACACATTATTCTCAGCAGTGTAGATTTTCCGGAACCATTTGAACCGATAAGCCCGAAAACCGATCCGTCCTTTACTTCAGCGGTTACACCGTCAAGGGATCTGACATTACCGAAATTCTTGGCTACACCTCTTATTTCAATCATCTTTATTTCCTCCGTCGGCAAAGATATCCTTAGCCGCATCACAGAACATCTCAAAATCAAAGCCTGCTTCAAGCGCAATTTTTGCCATCTGCCTGATCTTTTCCGTTACATGACCGTTCTGCATTCCGCTGACATATTCCCTGTCAGCCACTATAATGCTCCCCTTTCCTGCAACCGACTGGATCACACCCTGTCTCTCAAGCTCTGCATATGCCTTTTGGATAGTATTGGGATTGATACCAAGCTCATTGGCAAGAGAACGAACGGATGGCATATAATCATTCTCATGAAGCACTCCGCGTACAATCTGTAATTTTACGTTTTCCACGATCTGTTCATAGATAAGCTGTCTCTTCCGCAGATCAATGGTAATTATACTCATTTACCTGTCTCCTTCAATCTGTATCAACTGTACTATTCAGTGTAGTACAGTTGCATTATACATCAATAAGATAAACTTGTCAAGATAAAATTGGATTTTTCCGGAATAACGGAATTTTAAATGTTTATTTTTTGTGATAAGTATTGCCAAATGCTTATTTGTAGGCTATAATATTAATAATCAAACAAAGAAAGGACCACGACTTATGCGTTTTTTACTTGATGCAGCAGCTGAAGGTGCAGCCGGCGGCAGCAGCGGAATCGTGACTATCGTCATGCTTGTGGCGATGATCGCCATTTTCTATTTCTTTATGTACCGTCCTCAGAAGAAGCAGGACAAGCAGCAGAATGAAATGAGAAACTCTATTCAGGTCGGTGACGAGATCACCACCATCGGAGGCATTATCGGAAAGATCGTCTCTATCAAGGAAGAGACTCTCGTTATCGAGACAACAAAGGATAAAACCAAGATCCGTATCCTCCGTACCGCTATCCGCAGTGTTGATGTAAAGGCTGAGGACTCTCAGGGCTGAGCATTCTCTTAATTTTTGCATATTTAAAAGATCCCCCGAATATATTCTATCAAAAGAATTATTCGGGGGCATTTTATGTCATTTGAAAAAAAAAGCCATATATCTATGCGCGACATACTCATTTCAGGAATCAAAGGATTTATTTTAAGCATTATTGTGGGTACCGTGCTTCTGTTCGGATTTACCGCAATAGCCTTTTCGGTAAATGATCCCACATCCGTCACGGCACCTCTCGGATATGCGGCACTTTACATATCCGTCATTTCAGGCGGTATCGCTGCTGCAAGATTCTCGGGAGATACGTCGGCAGATGCGGCTATATGCGGTGGTGTATCGGGACTTATGATGTTTGTTCTTCTTCTTTTTATGTCTTTTTTACCCACATACAACGCAGAATCCGTATCTTCTCTCACATCGATACTTATGTATGGCTCAATACCGGTATCTGCAACAATCTCGGGTTTCATTTTCAAAAGAAAACCCTCAAGAAAAGCAAGGCACAGACGAAGACGGTAAAATATTATTTGTTACACCGTAATCACTATTCCGACAGATTACGGTGTTTTTCTTTTCATTAAGTGAATTTTCTATAAATTCCTTATTTATTCAAAATATTGTTGTTGCAAAAATGTGATATATTTCGTATAATATAATGTGGGGTTGTTTGTACTGAGCTAAGGTGCTGACAAAAATGTTCCCGAAGGAGTTATCATGTACAGAATAGGACTTGATGTAGGCTCTACAACGCTGAAATGTGCCGTAATCGATGAAAACGGTACTCTCATATACACATCATACGAAAGACATTTCTCAAAGATTACGGAAATGACTTCAAAGCTCCTCACAGAGCTTCAGTCCAGATTTGGTGGAAACGATGTTTCTCTCACCGTGTCCGGTTCCGCCGGAATGGGACTTGCGGATGCTTGCGGTATTCCCTTCGTTCAGGAGGTATACGCCACAAGAACAGCTGTAAATACATTCATGCCCGGAACCGATGTTGTAATCGAGCTCGGAGGCGAGGATGCAAAGATACTTTTCCTCGGTGGTGAGCTTGAAGTGCGTATGAACGGTACCTGTGCAGGCGGTACAGGTGCATTTATAGATCAGATGGCAACTCTTCTGAAGGTAGCTCCCGATGAAATGAACTCACTTGCCTCAGAGCATGAAAAGATATACACTATCGCATCACGTTGCGGTGTTTTTGCAAAATCCGATATTCAGCCTCTTCTGAATCAGGGTGCTGCAAAGAGCGATATTGCCGCAAGTATTTTCTACGCTGTTGTAAACCAGACAGTTGCAGGTCTTGCTCAGGGACGTCCCATAGAAGGTAATGTTCTGTACCTCGGAGGTCCTCTCACATTTATGAGTGAGCTTCGCCGTAGCTTTGATAAAACTCTTGATACCAAGGGGGAATGCCCTGACAATTCCCTTTACTTTGTTGCTATGGGAGCCGCACTTTCCGGCGGTGACACCCTTACCGATCTTGCGACAGCTGCAGTTCGTGTAGGCTCGTATACCTCAGAGGGTGGTTACAGGAGTCAGCCTCCGCTTTTCTCCTCGCATGAGGATTTTGAAAAATTCCGTGAGCGTCATGACAGCAACAAAGTCGAGATCGATACAGGTGACATCGGTGACGGCGAAGTATTCATCGGTGTCGACGCAGGCTCCACCACAGTAAAATCCGTTGTCATAAACAAAAACGGTGATATCGTTATGCAGAGATATGCTCCCGGTGGCGGAAATCCCGTCGGAGCAGTAAAAGCTTTTCTTATAGATTTCTACAACAAGTTCCCCGCTGCAAAGGTAATGGGAAGTGCCGCTACAGGTTACGGTGAAGAGCTTATCAAAAACGCATTTACCTTTGATTTCGGTCTTGTTGAAACAATGGCTCACTTTACCGCCGCAAAAAAATTCCGTCCCAATGTAGACTTTATTATCGACATCGGCGGTCAGGATATCAAATGCTTCAAGATCCGCGGCGGTGCTATCGACAACATTTATCTGAATGAGGCTTGCTCCTCCGGATGCGGTTCATTTTTACAGACTTTTGCTGAAGCTCTCGGAATGGACATCGCGACATTTGCCGAAAAAGGACTTTTCGCGGACAAGCCCGTTGATCTCGGTTCACGCTGTACCGTATTTATGAATTGCTCCGTAAAGCAGGCGCAGAAAGACGGTGCATCAATCGAAAATATCTCCGCAGGACTTTCAATCAGCGTTGTAAAGAATGCACTTTATAAAGTTATCCGTGCCCGTGACGGAAAATCTCT